>NZ_JCACKS010000268.1:0-25912 GCF_059505505.1 Pelatocladus sp.
TTACCCACCAAGGCATTAATTCCTTTTGTTATCTCAAAATAAGCGAACGGGCAGAGTTGTGCAAATATGCCATATTCGCTTATATTTAGTTGCCGGTAGTGATCGCGCCCCTTGTGAGAAATCCGGGCAAAAGAACTGATTGGCAACAGATAAAACAGGTAGTGACAGTGATTAGAAATTATTCATTTTGCAAATGGGTGGTCGTAATTGTTACGGTGGCATCGCTCCTGATTATGCCGACAATCGGCAGTGGTGCCAATATAAAAAGTGAGTGGAGGTTGGGTGGTCAGAACCTAAACAATACTCGTTATCAAGCAACTGAAGAATACCTCAGTCCAGCGAACGTGGCTAAATTGTCTCCTAAATGGGTTTTTACAACAGGCGGTGACATCTCGGCGACACCAGCGATCTTAGATGGATCTGTATACTTGCCTGACTGGGGCGGTGACTTGTTCAAGATCGATGCACGGACAGGTACACAGATTTGGTCAAATAGTATCGCCAACTACATCGGCGACCCAAGTATCCCAAAAGCGGTTTCGCGTACAAGTCCAGCGGTTAAGGGGAACAAAGTGATTATCGGTAGTCAGGAAGGTGCCTTCCTGATGGCAATTAACAAAAATACAGGGGAGCTAATCTGGAAGACAAAACTTGACTCCCATCCAAACGCTATCATCACTCAGTCTCCAGCTATTTATGGCAACCGTATATATATTGGGATTTCCTCATTGGAAGAGACAATAGGTAGTATAGATCCAAATTATCCGTGCTGTATCTTTCGCGGCAGCATGACGGCGGTCAATTTAACCACCGGCAAGATATTGTGGAAGACCTACACCGTACCGGACAACGGTGGTCAGCCAGGTGGCTACTCAGGTGCAGCAGTGTGGGGTAGCACACCAACAATTGATCCTAAGCGCAACTTGGTATATATAACAACAGGTAATAACTACAATGTGCCTCAGACGGTAAAAGATTGCATTGCAAATCTCTCAACGCCCAACAATCAATCGCAGTGTCTCGATCCCAACAATCATTTTGATGCGATCATGGCACTCAATCTCGATACCGGCGCGATTAAGTGGTCAAATAAGTTGCAGGGATACGATGCATCTAATCTAGCCTGCTTTGTAGGCTTGAATCTGGCAAATTGCCCGGATCCAAAGGGAGAGGACTATGATTTTGGTCAGGCACCAATACTGTTTACTGTGAAGAATGCTGGAAAACAACGCGACTTAGTCGGCGCTGGGCAGAAGAGCGGTATATTTTGGGCGCTTGACCCAGATAGCGGCAAAGTTGTTTGGAGCCAAATCGTTGGCCCTGGTGGTCCACTAGGTGGAATAATGTGGGGTTCGGCTACGGATGGCCAACAAATTTATGTTGCGAACTCAAACTCCCTATCCCAGAAGCACACGCTACAGCCCTCAGGTGAGACTATCACAGGTGGGTCATGGAGTGCGCTCGACCCAGCAACTGGCAAAATTATCTGGCAGATTGCAGACCCAGGCGATAAGGACGCTCTGCCTCCAACGACTTTACCTCTTGGGAGCGCTCAGGCTCCAATGACAGTAGCGAATGGAGTTGTTTATGCTGGCTCTATGGCAGCAGGGCAAGGCGTAAATAATATGTATGCATTGGACTCAAAGACTGGTGATATTCTCTGGAGATTTAACAGTGGAGGGTCAGTGGTTGCAGGTGCAGCGGTCGTTAATGGCTCAGTGTATTGGGGGTCTGGCTACAAGCGCTACGGTCCAACCGTGTCGAATAATCAGTTCTATGCATTCACAGTCTTGCCATAGAGCTTTGGTACTGTTAGAAGCTGTTTGAAAAGTCAGGCAGTTGTAAAAAAGCTCTCTCAGTATACACAGTGAATAATATCAAGCAGCCTTGAGAGAGCGACACTCGTGGTGCATACCCCAGTAACTTAACCCGTGCACAATATGAGCGCCCGACTAGCCGCATTTTTTCGTTGCTAGCAACGAATGAAACTAGCACATTTTTCAAACCAGGGCTAAAAGCTTTGCTATATAAGGCTTATGAAATTTGCTAGTTAGGAGTTAAACCGTTTCGCTACATCACCTATTAAAACCTAAAATATTAATGTTCTCCTTTTTGAAGAGAAAGGATGTGGCCTTGATTTGGCTTTGAACGACCTGCAAGTATATCTAGGTAAGTTTTCTCTATGATTGTCTTGCCTGTGCTGGAAACTATCTGAATCCACTCGCTTAGTGACAACAAAAATTGTGACCATGAGTGACTAAAAATTTTATGAAAACCATTGACTCCCAATTGTTGTACTCGTTTTTGTATTTCCTCTGGAGCAAAGAAAAACGTTGGACGGGGGTCTGAAAGTATACTATTGATTTCTAAGCTGCTCCGACGTTTCCGGTGAGTTGCACCTAGCAAACAACTGTAGCTTATGTTATGAAAATAATTATAAAGAGTACTCAATACGTCTCCATCACCCGCGATATCCACATACACTACCGATAAATTGCTAGGAAGCAATTGCATCTGGTCGTAGGTCAGTACCTGGTTATAATATCCAAGACTTTCAACAAAGGACAAGTTTCTTGATGAGGTAAGACCAATTACCTCGCATTGAGAGTTCTGGTTCTGAGATAAAAGGAATGCAAGCCCAATCGCAGTCTTGCTTGATGCACTAGAAATCAAAATTGCTTGGGTGTCGAAAAAGTTATTTTCGTTCAAAAACTCATTTAGCACAAAAGCGCTCATAAATAGTGGCCAAAAAAGCGCCCAGAGGTCTTCTTGTTCTGGTACATAGAGGGAATTGTGTTTTAGCAATTGGTATTGATTGTACAATGGGGGAAACTTGCTCCTATGCAGTGATGCATCGATAAAGCCTTCTTGGGATACAATATCAGGTTGCAGTATGAGATGAGTTGACATTGGCACGAATCCAAAAAGGCGATCGCCTTCTGCCACACTGTCTTTTTTAGAACGAACGACCTCAGCAAATCCCCAGGCTGGAATACGTCCCCAAGCTTCCTCCGCAGCAGGAAAAAAGTCCCAGTATCCTAAAGCCTCTCCTACCAAAGCATAAGATATATTGTTCGCGGTCAATGCAAACTTATCGACTTTTAAGAGCACTTGATCTGATTTTAAATCTGCATCAATTTCTGTAGAGACGAATTTATATTGGCTTGGGTCTTTTCGGTGTACGATAAAGTCTGTAGCATTTCCAATAGTTGTCAACATTAGTATTTCCTATGGAGTTTTTGACAAATCAAGGTTTGTAGAAATAGGTTAAGCATTTTCTGTAGAGAATTAAGTTTTGGTGCTCAACTTAATTTTTATTCCTAGTTAAGTACATTCAAATAGCGTCTTCTTCCTTCATCTCACAAAATGCCCAAATTTTTGCCGCCTTCCTTTTTCCTGCATACGTTGTTCTACGCTTTGCCAATCTGGAAGTTTCGTATTTTCTTGATGCCAATTTACAAAACCTGCTTCGCTGCCCCACTTAACTAGCTTTGGCATGACTTGACGATGTACTCCTTGATTACGATAGGTTTTCATTGATGCTTCGTCTTCCCAGAGACTGAGCGTCCAAAATTCGCCATCTACCCATCGATATCGAGTATTGAGCTTGCCAGAGGCACATTCAACTTGAAGTATAGTCCGCAGACCATAGAAGACCAGCAGTGGAATATAAAGAGGTGATTTGAGACGCATATATGTTGAAGATACAAATACCATCTTTACTCTCTCCTTCCTTTTACTATAAAAAAGTTGTGTAACATAAATTTTTTTTAGAAACGCTGATAGCAAATTTTTAATGCAGGCTGACTATTAACTAAAGCTAAGTACAAACAACATCTACCAACTTCTAAATTCCAATAGAAAATTGGAATACCAGGACTAGATAAATCTTCTGTTATCACCTCTGATAAATCTCGAAAAGTAACTTTCTTAAAGGAAATCAACGCCGAAAGTGCTTCTGCAAGAATAAACAATAAACCTATTTCACTTAAATCTCTACTTTCGAGTGAAATGCTATTTCCAGACAGTAGTTCTTTCAGTTCTGACTCTGAAACATTCAATCCCAACAAATGAATTCCCTTCTGAATTTTGTAGCAATCTAAAGTTTGAGATAATTCAGACATACTGTTGCTCTACCAAGAAGTTTCATCAGGATAGTGAGCCAATTGAAATTCTGGGAGTATGCAACTTTGAGAAAATAAACATCGCAACTCTTGTTTTGAAAAGATTTTTGTTTAAGCTTGTAGCGATCACCTCAGCCAATACGGTTCGGTTAAGGATTTTTCGTCATGATTTGGGAATGTAGAGACGTTGCAGTGGAACGTCTCTACAGGGTTTAAATGCCAATCGATTTGTCTTATCCGAACCGTATTGTCATCTCAGCGATCACCACAAACATTCTTGTCATTTAACCAGAAACTTTAACTTCTCGAACTTTTGACACATTTGTACTGTTTAGCTGTTGGTCACTAGAGCCTTGAGATTTTACTCTAAGAGTAGTTATATCCTGTGTCCAAGGCTGGAGTTCGGGTCGATATTGGTAGCCTCCAAACTCTTGGCGCATTTTTGCCACCTGGCTATTAGTAGGCACACCTCTAGTCTTAATCCAGTAGCCCAATGCACTGAAACCAAAACTGGCTGATGAAGACAACAAACCGAAGACATTGTAGAGATTTCGCGGAGCCAGTAAGCCCTTAAGCCCAAAGCCTTTCCACTGGAACATTATGTACCAGATAGCAAGGTAAAAGTAGGCATATGTCAAACTCGTAAAAATGTTATGCTTTTTAGGTTCAAGTTTAGCGTTTTCTAGATAATTACCAAAGTGGTTAATCGTGCAGTAATGTCCAAGCAATTGATCTGCTCGGTAGGCATCCATCAACCCAATGTTGGCATCTTGATCAACAAGCTTACTAAACTGCTCGTATACATCAGAAATGACTCTCTTGCCGACACCAGCATTCTTCAAGTACGCATGAATATACTGTGGATCTAAAAACCATTTGCCCACATACATAGGTAAAATAAACCCAAAGAACCACATATATTCAAAGTAAATGCGCCAACTCATGATGCTGGCATGACCAAGATGCTTGTCATGATTTTTCATGGCGTGGTTAACTGTACTAGTATAAGCAAGATTAAATTTGTTATAGATAGCGCGCTTCTCTTCTGCGTCAGGTTCACCAGCGAGTTTGGCGCGGATGATTTCTGTCACACTTTCAATCTCAAACGAAATCATCGTTGTTCCTAAAGAATAGAAAGCATCGAAAATACAAGCCGCATCACCAAGTACATACCAGTTATCTGGGGAAAACATAACCTTGCTCTTATGGGCAAGTCTTGGTAAGTAGTGAAAGTCTACATTCTCACCACTAGTAAGCAAGTTATACAAGTTGGCATGATTTGCTTTGAGGAAAGCATAAAACTTTTCTTGAGTATTAATATCAGAAGCCGGAATCACATCATGGTGATGGACAACACCAATTGATATTTCCTGAGTATCCTTGTCTGTGGGAATCATCCACAACCAGTGACCATGACCAAACCAGTGATTAGTGGCATAGTAATGGCTGCAAGTTGCACTGTAGGGATCATAACCGTCATGAAAGATAGTTCGATCTACATGTTTAACCCGTACCCAAGCTGAACCACTATTGATTCCAAAAAGATTTTCTGGGCCGAATAAGAGGTTGTCTGTCTTATGTCCAATAATAAACTTGCGACCCGAACCATCAATGACATGTTTGGCCTTGAGTTCGATGTCTTCATTACCCAGCTTGACTCTGACTGTTTTGAGGGCATCCCCTGGAGTCAAATCTACATCAACCACGCGACCATTGTAGAAGGTAGCACCCATTTCTTTGTTCATTCTCAATAAATCCCGCTCAAATTTAGCCCGGTTCATTTGAAAAGTTTGAATGGGTGAGCGTCGATTAGACCAAACGTGGTAGTGATCGTCAGTTGTTTCTGTTTTCGCCGGGTCTTTAGCCCAGTGAAAATTCAACCCAGATTTGGGAGGATGATTTTCAATTAAGTACTCATGAAGACCTAATTCCTTAGACACAAACAAGGTCGCAATTTCGACCATTGATTCACCAAGTTTGAGGTCTTTGTCTGTACGCTCCTCTGGGCGGGGGTCAACCAGAGCAATTCGGATATTTGGGATCTTAAGCAAGAGGTGCCGAGCTTGACAGACTCCTACAAAACCTGCACCCATAAGAACGACGTCGTATTCTTGCTGTTGAATAGTATGCATTGACAACTCCACTTTTAATTTGTTAAAAATCAATTTGCAATCAGGTCAAGATGAAACGCTAAAATTTTTGGGTTTTCCAGTCGTCATCCAACCTCAGACCTTGGCTGCAATTGTGCTTGATATCGGTAGTTTTTAAACTCCTGTCGCATCTCAGCCACTTCAGTGTTAGTAGGCATATGTTTAGTCTCTTGCAAGTAAGCTTTCTCGCTCACAGCACTGTCTAGTGCTCCTTTCAACAAACTAAAGAAGTTGTAGAGATGGCCTAGAGCTAGCACACCCGAAAGACCAAAGCCTTTCCATTGGAGAAGGATGTACCAGATAGCAGTGTAAAAGTAAGTTTGTTTTAAGCTAGCAAAGATATTGCAATACTTGGGTTCAAATTTTGTGTTTTCCAAGTAGTCGTCTTGAGGCTTAACTGGTGTGTAATCTCCAAACAATTGATCGGCTCGGTAGATGTCCATCAATCCGATATTGGCACCTCGGTCTACTAACTTGTTAAAGTCCTCGTACACTTCAGAAATCACTCTCTGGAAACTAGGAGTTTTCTTGAGATACGCACGAATATAGTTTGGGTCTAAAAACCATTTGCCTACATACACTGGCAAAGTTGACCCAAAAAGCCATATATACTCCAAGTAGATGCGCCAACTCATAACACTGGCGTGTCCCAGTTGCTGAACACGATATTTCATCAGATGGTTGACTTGGCGTGCGTAAGTAATACAGAAGTCGTTATAAGCAGAGCGCTTCTCTTCAGCATCAGGTTCGCCAGCGAGTTTAGCGCGGATGATTTCTGTGATGCTTTCGATGCTGAATGAAATCATTGTTGTTGCTGAAGAATAGAAGATATCGAAACAGCAGGCTGCATCACCAAGCACATACCAGTTATCTGATGAGAACATAACCTTACTGGTGTGAGTAATGCTTGGTAAATAGTGAAAATCAACATTGTCACTGTCACCACTGCTGAGTAACTTGTACAAATTGGTGTGATTTGCCTCAAGAAAAGCATAAAACTTTTCCTGAGTATTAATGTCAGCAGCCGGAATCACATCACGGTGATGAATCACGCCAATAGAGATTTCTTGAGTGTACTTATCTGTGGGAATCATCCACACCCAGTGACCATAACCAAACCAATGATTGGTGGCATAGTAATGGCTGCAAGTTGTACCGTATGGATCATAACCATTGTGGAAAATATCACGATTTACATGTTTGATATTGACCCATGCAGAGCCAACGTTGACTCCATCCAGATTTTCTGGTTCAAACAGAAGATTGTCTGTTTTATGTCCGACAATAAATTTGCGACCTGCACTATCAATGATATGTTTGGCTTTTAGTTGGATTTTTTCGTTGCCCAACTGCACTTTAACTGTTTTTAAGGCATCACCTGGGGTCAAATCTACATCAACAACACTGCCTTGAAAGAACTCAGCACCCATCTCTTTGTTCATGTGTAGCAAGTCTTGCTCAAATCTAGCGCTGTTTATTTGAGTAGAATCAAGTTCAGGTTGGCGATTACACCAAATATGATAGTAGTCATCTGCAATTTCCGTTTGAGTAGGGTCTTTCGGCCAGTGGAAATTCGAGCCGGCTCTGGGCAGATGATTTTCAACTACATAGTCATAAAGACCAAGTTCTTTACAAACAAACAGTGTGCCAATTTCAATCATTGACTCACCAGGTTTGAAGTCTGCTTCTAAATCTTCTTCTAGACAAGGAGCAATGAGAGCTACTCGAATATTGGGAATCTTCAGCAATAGGTGTCGGACTTGGCAGTTACTAGCAAATCCTGCACCTAGTACTATGACATCATATTCTGATAATTGAGTGCTGTGCATTCACAACTGTCTCCGTGTTGATTTTTACATTTGACCATAACTTTGTATTCAGAACTTATAAGCTAATTAGTTTGTACAACCAGCGCCACCATTCTTTCAGCCCCCCGAGTCAGTTGAATAGGAAAGGTGAGGACTTGTAGCTTATCCCCTGAAAATACATTCTCAAACAAAACACAATTTTCTTTGGTTTGAGTAATGGCCAAGTCAATATCCAAAGCATTGGTTGCTTTACGCAAAGCCTCTACTGCCGCCCAGATACGGATGCCAGCTTGGTCTAGGGAGTCATGAATATTTAACAACTGTTGCATCAATGGTTCGCGGTCGTAGCTCAACAAAGCCATCCATTCTTGTTGTGTTCTACGTGTGACAGGAACAATATCACAACCTTGAAGCCCATAACCAGCGACACACATGCAGACATAGTCATCATGAGAGAGAGACACATTTATATCCTTTCCTTCTAGTCCTTCAAGTATAGGTTTACCTGAATCAAGCCATCTAATCTGAACCTTTTGCAGACCTGTATTTTGCAGGGGCATTGGTGTATGGTCAATATTGATATCCTTGACTTTTAGTGAAGTTGATAGCGATGTGTCCACCATTTAACACTCCTACTAATTAGAGGTGATGCCATTATTTATTAGTATTAAGAAGCTTTGCGATCGCTCTTGAGAACACAGGAAGTTCTCGCTGATGACGTTCCGCTCTAGATAGTTCATGTAAACCTGGAAGATAAACTAGAGATACTTCTGGTACAGCTAGCTGAAATTGTTCAGCCCAATGAGTTAATTGAGTACACAAAATTTGTTCATCTCGTTGGCTTGGCTGTGCTAGTTCTTGGGCTGTGGGATGATCTTCTCGATGCTCTAGAATTCTTAACTGATAGCCTTCTAGCTTTTCGATCATTTGCCCATCTTTGTTAAAGGCAAAGACGGTACTGCTATATTGTTGACCATCTCGACCTTCAAGGGTGGCAACTGCAATAGCCTTGTGTGAAACATTTTTATCTAGTTGATAGAGTTCGATACTATCAATACGAATTGGAAGACTAATATCTTGTGGAATGATCAGCTGCACAGCTTGCAGTAGCGAGTCTCGGGAAAATGGGTCTCCAAGTAGTAAAGGAGATGAAATTTTACCAGCAAAGCTATCCTTACCCGTTAACGAAGACGCGCGTATTTCTGTACTAAAGACACATTGGTTGGCGTTAAGAGTATAAATCTCCTGGAGGCGCTGAAAACGTAGACCTTGGAATAGCAACCAACTGTAGAGATCCTGCTGTGGCTGAATATCTAAAGGAGTTTCTGGGAGTTCGACAGTCACTTTGGGTAGATTGCTATCGATATTCAAGACAAAGGTTGCCGAAAAATGATCTATAGCAAAGCCTGTCTGCTCTGTTCTTATACCTGCACGTACCCTCTGTTTAGCACCAGCAGACCAGTCTTCAATCACCTCTGCATGAATTTCAATATCCACACCTTCTACAGAGTCTACTACAATGGGTCGCTCAAGGCGGATATCTTCAATACGCAGTGCTGAGAAGTGAGACTGACCTGTAGCATAGGCAATCACCTGAGCCATAGCTTCCAGACCAAATACAGTGGGAAATAGATATGATCCTTTGTATATGTGATCCTGGGTATAAACGTCTTTTTCTATACTCAGGTGAACCCGTGATATCACTTCCACACCAGGTTCGACATGGATGATCTGCTCTAAGAACCTTGAGGCAGATGGCACTGAGGGCAGCTTTGGTAACCATGTATCATATTTTATTCTGCCTACAACTGCAACTTGGCGATCGCCAGGGTCACTCAGCATCAACTTCAGGAATCGACGCACTCCTTCTTCTTTGGAGATGGGATAGAGTCCAAGCTTAACTAAAGCTGGAATACTACCCATACGTTCTGCCATGCCAACCTCTTCCCAATCAGTAAAGGCGATGGTAAGAACAGATGTTTCTGGATGTTCCGCCTCAAAGCGGCGCAAAATCATATCTAGTGCTTCATTTGAAAAAGCATACCAAGCATTACCCGGCACACCTATGATACCAATAATCGATCCAAAGCCGACAAAAAGTTTTGGTGGATTGTCTTGCAACGCATTGCAGAGATTGAGAGCGCCGAGGACTTTAGGTGCAACTTCTGCACGTGCAGCTTGTACAGAAACCTGCTCTACTCTTCTAGCTTTATTGAGTCCAGCACCGTGGATCATACCTGTGATGTTGCCCATTTCTTGGCGGATTTGGTGAATCAAAGCGATCGCTGCTTCTGCGTGGGTAATATCACACTGATAGTATTGACAAGTTAATCCTGCATTATTAAAGCTTTCCAGTGTGCTAGCAATCTCATTGTCTTCGCCTTGTGGCTGGGGTGAACTGCCGACTAGTGCCATACGCACGCCTGTTGCTTGGGCAAAAGCAAGAGCGCAGGTAGCAGTGATGCCTTTAGCACCACCTATGACTAAGATAACATCGTCTGTTGACCAGGAAATTGTTCTGGTTGCATAACTTGCTGGATGCTGTAAAACTGGTCGAGGAATACGTCGAGTCAGTTCGCAATCATAGCCAACTGCCGTATAAATCTCAGGTGTGGAGAGTTCATAGATTAAATGTTTTGCCAGCAAAGCTGGATTAATCTCTGTAGAAAAATCGATCACTCGGACTTTCAAATTGGGTCGCTCGACATGGATACTGGCTGCAAAGGCTGTTGCACAGCACTGTTCGATATTGGCAACCTGTGGTTGCTTACCGAAATATCCTCCGCCAAACTGAATAAAAGCCAAGGTCGTGGGCTTGTGTGGTTCGCTGATAACAGGTGTGAGTGTTGCTACGGTATGTAGCCGTCTGATGATTTCTTCTAAATTAACGTCTGCTGACAACTGATCGCTTGTCACTTGAGGAAGAAAAGCAATAAAGTGAGAACAATCAATGTTGTTAATTAACGCCTCATTTGCTTCCGCAAAGACTTTTACATGAACCTGTGCGCCTCGGCTTTGCAGTTCTTTTTGCAATGCTTCTGCTACAGTTCCCTGCTCCGGAGTACAGAAAATCAGCACATTTGCGGTTTTCCAATGGTTTTGTTGGCTGTCATTCAGGTTTGCTTGAGCTTCCTCAATGGCATATTCAATATTAAAGTTACGCGCCCAAGACTTTTGCCCCAAACTTGCCAAAGTTGAGGGTTTAGTCGAACTCTTAGGGGCTTGAGGTACATTCGGCTGTGAATGCTCTAAGGTACTTGCTTCTGAATCAAGCTTTTGTAGAGCATTGGCAATTTCCGTCAAGGTGGCGTTAGCAAATTGTGAAGGATCAAGACGTCCTGGTACTTGGACGCGCTTGGCTGCTTCTGCAACTAACTCCCCGGCTTTGATTGAGTCAAGATTTAAATCATTGAGTAGACGCAAGTTCATCGACAGGGTTTCTCGGGGAAAACCTGTACGTTCTTCTACCAGTTTCAACAGAAGATTAGGTATTGATGCTGGCAAATTTAAGGCTTGAGTAGATACTGTTAACTCTGGGGCGATCGCTTCTTGATTATTTGCGATCGCCGCACGAATCACAAGAGCTATTTCTTGGAGTGTCGCATTGGCAAGAGTTGCTGGATCAATCTTACCTGCTATATTACATTCCTTAGCCAAAGTTGCAATTAGATCACCAGCTTTAATCGAGTCTAAGTTTAAATCGTCAAGCAGTCTTGCTTCCAGTACAATGTTTTCTCTGGGATATCCTGTGCGTTGAGCAACCTGATTTAACAGAAGTTCCTCAATCGCTTCTGTCTTGTTATGGCTATTAGAGGTTTCTACCTTCGTTTTTAACTTTGGCTCCACAGAAACGGGAGAAATTTGTGCTTGGTGGTAATCCTTAACGGCACCATTGTTAAGTGACGGCAAGTTTTGCATGTCTGCTCGCACTACCTCGGCGAGAAACTTGCCTCTTTGAGAGAGGTAATCGAAAAGTACTTGAGATACAACCTGTGGGGAAACATTGCTGCCATCAGCAACCATTGACTCGACCCGATCTTGAGAAGGTAATATGGTTCGGGATGGAGTAACAGCAGAGACTTGAAATGGATGCTCGCAAGGATTCTCAATAAAAACACGATTTGATGCTGGGATAAAAGGTCGGACAAGACGCTTTTCATAAAGCGCTTCCCAGTTGATTTCGCTACCGTGAATAAAAAGACTGGCTAGCACGGTGTTGAGATCCCTGTCCATTCCAGGTTTTGACTCAACAGGTAGACACAGAAAACTACTCGGTTCAAAAATATCTTTTACTAAACCTGAGAGAACTTTTCCAGGGCCTACCTCTATAATCAAATCGCATGACTGGGCTAGTTTTCCAACCAAAGCAACAAAGTTGACTTGGGCTGTAACTTGGTGTGCAAAATGCTCGCGCAGTTTGAGTCCTGGTTGTACTTGTTGTCCGTCCACACTTGAAAATAGCTGGATAGTGATTTCCCCAAGGTTTTCTGGAACTGATGCATGATTTTGGAGATGTTCGACTGCTCCTGAAACCAATTGAGAATGAAATGCATGAGAAACAGGAAGTTGATATGTTTGAATGCCATGATCTGCGGCAAGTTGAATCACTTGTTGAATGCTTGGGCGATCGCCAGATATAACCACCTGCTTAGGACTGTTGATATTTGCTACAACAGCATAACCACTAACTTGCTGCAAGAGTTTAACGGCTGCTTGGTGCGAGCAAGCTAAACTGACCATAGTTCCGGCATCGTTTTTTGATGTAGACATGGCTTGCCCTCGAACTGTAGCGAGGTTTAGCAAATTTTTGTCATCAAAAGCACCTGCAACCCGAAAAGCAGTAAGTTCACCAAGACTGTGTCCCGCTACTGCCACAGGCTTGATGCCAAGGTTAGCAAGTCTACGAGTCCAAAGCAAAGAGGTTAGGCAAATAGCAGGTTGAGCAACTTGTGTTTGGGTGAGTGCTGTTGACCACTCCTGAATCTGCTCTGCATTAACAGCTCGATCTAAAGGACGGAATATGAATTGACTAATTGCTTGCGCTCCCATTTCCTGTAACCAGCCATCTGCTTGCTTTACAAGTCCGCTAGCACAGCTATAGCGTTCAACAAGGGTGCGCCCCATGTTCAATTGTCCAGAACCTTGCCCGGGAAACAGAAAACCAATTCTGCGGCGAGAAACTGTGTTACCAAGCCAGATATTTTTTTGTAGGCTAATCGCGATCTCTCCTTTAGCAGGAGGTTTGTTGCTCAACATTTTCTCAAGTTGCTGGAGACTGTCAATCAACTCGTCGGGTGTATCAGCAATGATAGCTGCCCGAACTGGGAATTTTAAATCCAATTCCTGAGTCAGGTGTGCTGCCAGATCGGTAAGTTCGGCAACGCTAATTCCTTCTGCAAGGCTGATTACAGCCTGGGTGCGTCGCCGCAAACCTAAAGTTGACTCTGCACCGAGTACAAACAGTTCTGTATCTTGCTTAGAAACAAGTAAAGCACGCTCTTCAATAGATGTTGCTAGACAAACAGAGGGACGATCGCCAGACTCAAGAGTTACGTGGCAGTTAATGCCGCCAAATCCCATTGCCGAAACACCTGCTCGTAGAGTTTCGGTTTGACTGCGGATTTCTCCTTGCAGGATTGGGTAGATACAGCTAGCAGATGTTTCAAATACTTGATTAGGTTCTTTGCAACTAGCGGTTGGTGGTAGGATGCGAGAATTAACGGCCATTACAGCTTTGATAAATCCTCCTACACCTGCTGCTGCTTTTGTATGACCAACTATTGATTTAAAGGAGGTAATGCCACAACTGCGCTTAGTTATCTCCCCATCAGCAGCCATAGCTAGTCCAATGGCTTCCAGTTCTGCCCGATCGCCCACAGGAGTACCTGTACCATGTCCCTCAATCAAATTAAGGTTGCGAATGTTGTAACCTGCTCGATCATAGGCCTGCAAAAGTGCGATCGCTTGACCTTCCGCTTTAGGTGCAGTAACGCCGCCCCTGCCATCAGAAGAAATACCCCAGCCACGCAATACTGCATACACATAGTTGTCATCTCGACGAGCATCTTCTAGACGTTTGAGGACAACAAAACCACAACCTTCACCTGGAATAAAACCGCTAGCTTTTTTGTCGTAGACTGTCATGTCTCGAGCGGTAATTGCGCCCATCTTGGCAAATCCAACGATCTCAAAAGGATCTAAACTAACATCGACACCTCCAGCAAGTGCTAAATCCAAATCATGATTAACTAAGGCTGTAGCGGCGGTGGCAATTGCGATTAGTGAAGCAGAGCAAGCACCGTCCACTACATATCCACCACCGTTGAAGTTAAGAAAGTTGCAGATTCTGCCAGCTATAGTGTTGGAAAGGCATCCAGCCAGAGAATCCTCTGTGATTGTTGGGAATGCTGACTTGTAGTATTCTTCCGTAGTTTCTATTAGTTCATTTAATAATTGTGATGGCAATCCTCTGGCTTCGGCGGCTGCGCGCATTGCTTTTTGAACGTAGGGCCAGCGTAAGCGCATCACATTAGACCGCATTTGCTCCCCGGTCAGTGTGTTACCAAGTACTACACCTGAACGTTTAGTGACAACGTTTTTACGTGTATACCCAGCATTCTCTAAAGCAGAAAGTGCAACTTCAAGTGCTAGCCAATGAACAATGTCTGCCGATTCAACAGTTTGTTTGGGAATATGTTTACCAATCCAATCGAACTTAAAACCATCAATGACAGCAGCACGATTTGCGTAGGTCTTTTCAGCCAAAGTTGGGTCAGGATCGTAGTACTCAGAAAGTGGTAGTCGCTGCTGGGGTATCCTGCGAAATTGAATCCGCCTGGCAAGTATGTTTTCCCAAAGCTGCGGTAAATTATGGGCGCCAGGATACCAACAACCCATTCCAATAACTGCGATCGCAGGATTAGACATTAGATGCTCCAGTGTGTTTAATTCCACTTTCAACTGAAATTGCTTTATTGCCGTTGAAGCAGGTACTTTTAATGCAGGCTGGTTGATATATTTTTTCTATCCTCTTCAAGCAATTGATCAAATTTAAGCCAACTTGAATTAGGCTTCAAGTCTTTGTTTTGTCCACAATAAATAATCGCCGAAACAATTTTATCTTTATAAATAAAAATCAAGTGTGTTTGTTATAGACATTTTTTCGTTACTAATGATATAGTAATTTTTAGTTCCGAACCTGTCAATAGGGTTAGAACTCAAATTTATCCCTTAAGGAGCATAGACCATGCTAGACAAGAGTTCAGAATTGTGGATTTATGCAAGATGCCAACAAAAAAAGAAAAAGTCACTTTCATCTGTGATTTAGACACAAAAACGGAACTGGAGCATTGGGCCAGAGAAGAAAGGCAAACAATTAGTAGCCTTGTCGGATCAATTGTTGCTGAAGCGCTCACTGCAAGACAAAATAAAAAAAATATTAAAAAAGAAGTCGAACCAGAACCAGAAACTATTCATGAGTTAGTTCAACGCAATATTAACAAGCTTCGACGGCGTACAAGAGTTAGAAACCTCAAATTAATTGCTAGCGCTGAGGTTTTACCAACAAAAGATGATTTCCTTTTGATAATGCAGGCCTTAGCTGTACCTGAGAAATTACAACAAAAGCTTTGGTTTGCAACCTACGGCAATAATAGCAACTATCAGAAAGGTGTTAGAAATGGAACTATTTAAAGTTCTCAATCAGCCTCACTGGAACTATTTTTTTACCCATGAAGGTATAACAATTAAAGCTCCTAGTAAACAAGCTGCAACACGGTTAGCTTTAATGTATCGGGAATGTTTGACCGAGACAGCCTACAATATCAAAGGCAAGGTAAAAATTACTTGGCAATACTGTAAATCTCCCATCCAAATTTTTGGTTGGATGGCATTAGAACAATCACCAACAGCAGATGAAACAGCAGAAGCGATTTTATGCACAGATGGTGAAGTACTATGTTCTTTACTACATCTGCCTGTGCCACTATTAAAGCAGATAGTACAGGCAGGAGAAACAGAAAGGCCCGTTTCCATTGTTAGATGTTCCGACCGCAAACAAATCATCATTAATAAACCAATGGAGATAGCATTACAAACTCCTGCTATCGAATTAACTCAACGCATAATGACTCGTTTTTGGCGTTTGAGCGATTTAGAAACACTAGAACGTAAATTTCTTATGACAAACCGTTTTAGATGGAAATATAATGCCGCGCTTAATCTCCGTACTTGGGCCATCTTAGAAAGCGAATTTGAAAGGTTCGAGGTTAATGGACAGTGGTATTCACAAACTACTTTCCTAATGAATCCTGAACCTATACCTTTTTCTAGCGATGTCATAATTTCGGATATTGACAAATCAATAGATAACTGACAAAAAGTTGCTGTTTGAGTATTTATCCGGATTTAAGAGTATAAAGACACCTCCAGAAATTGACTTTGTTGAATTATAGGGTTTTGAGGCTGACGTAGGAACGTGGGAAGACTCAGACGCGGTGATTATTGAGTTATGCAAATTCCAAAATCATCCCGCAATTATGCAAAGTCCAGAGATTAAATCACATAACAAACAATACAGCAGAATTGAGGCTCATTTTTGTGGAGGTTTAAATGTCTTCATTCAAAAAACTCAATCATTTTCATTTTAAGGAAAAATAAAAATCATGTTCTTGCAAGAAAATACTCAAATCTCAGAAGAAATGCCATCACAAATGGTAATGATTCAATTGGCAACCAGCTACTGGGTTTCACGAGCAGTATACGCTGCTGCAAAGCTTGGTATAGCTGATATGTTAAAAAACGGCCCACACAGTTGCGACCTTCTGGCAAATTCAACTAGAACAAATCCACAAGCTCTCTATCGACTCATGCGTGCGCTTGCTAGTGTGGGAATCTTTGCTGAGAATAAACAGGGATGCTTCACCCTCACACCACTAGCGACTTATCTTCAGAGTGATGCTCCTAATTCGATACGTGCTTTTGCGATTAGTTTTGGTGAAGAACATTACCGTGCTTGGGGAGATATTATCCACAGCATACAAACTGGTGATAACGCTTTCCAGAATTTATATGGTATGCCAGTTTTTCAGTATTATGCACAAAATTCAGAGGCGGGAAAGATTTTTGATGAGGCGATGACAAATGTTTCAGCAAAAGATAAAGTAGAGGTCGTTGCTGCATATGACTTTTCATCTATCCACAAACTAGTAGACGTTGGTGGTGGATACGGGAGTTTTATAGCCTCCATTTTGAAAGTTAATCCCACAATGGAAGGTATTCTCTTTGAGAGACCATCAGTGATTGCAGGAGCAAAGAGTGTTCTTGAAACAGAAGGGGTTTCAGAACGCTGTCAAGTTGTTGCTGGAAACTTTTTGGAAAGTGTACCAAGGGGTGGCGATGCTTACATTCTCAAATACGTCATCCATTTATTAGATGATGAACGTGCGATCGCACTTCTTAAGAATTGTCACAGTGCTATGGTAGAAAATGGCAAACTTTTGTTGGTTGAGCAGATAGTTCCACCAGGTGATGAACCTTCCTGGAGTAAGTTTCTTGATATCCATATGCTAATAGCCATTTCCGGTGGTCGTGAACGTACAAAAATGGAATATCAAACTCTGTTTGAGGCTTCTGGCTTCAAGCTGACCAAAGTGATCACTACAAAGTCAAACATAAATTTGATTGAGGGAATCCGAGTATAAGCTTGGAGACACCGTAAATCCAAGCTCTGAGCCTGTTTTGAAAATGGCCGTGGTATAAATATCTGGCATGGGCTTTCTGTAGTTCTTGAGTTGTGGTTGTGGTAAACAATAACTCTACTACGGAAAGCTCTGTTTATTTTGGCGAAGGTATTGTCAAATGTACCCGAATTTCTCCCAAGCGGTGCGATCGCTAAGTAAGGTGGAATGCAACACAATGTAATAATACTCACTTTGGTAACTTGATACTATAGTTCAGTAAAAGCACTTGTTGACACTACTGAAACAATATATTTTATGAGCAGCAAAAAAATTTTTACTGTATTAGGAACTATTATTGCACTTACTGTCTTACCTTTATGGTTGGCTCAGAATAAGGCAAACAGTCAAAGCTTACAACTGGATAACTCAGACGAGAAAAAGATAATAGGAACCTGGCGTGTTGCAGTAGATGTCGATCCAAATCCTATAGGAGACCCGCCAATATTTTATGCTTACGCTACTTTTAATGAAGGGGGAACGTTAATTGAATCAAGCTCATATTCCCTTGAAGGTAGTCGTCCCGGTCATGGAGTATGGAAAAAAACCGGTAAAAATGAGTTTAAAGCTGTCGTTGAGAAGTTTATAGAGTTTAACCCTATTACTCAGCAAAAAGGAATTTTTGTCTTCAGAATAGAAGAAGTGATTAATTTGACCGGAGAGAATAGTTTTCAAGGTTTTGAGCAAGTTTTACTCTGTAATGATGCAGGAGAAGAATGTCAGTCTCTTGGAACAGCTCATACTCAAAACAGCCGCCTGAAAGTTGATTAAATAAGGTGATTTTACAATACGTCTAATGTGAATTAAGTCTCGAAACCCTTTTAATTTCGTTGATCTGTACGTTCGCTGATTTTTAGAGTCGAGCAGGAATTAATGCCTTGAGGGTAAAGGAATAGGGCGATAAGCAGTGCTAGCGGAATTTTCCGGTAGTCTGTAAGAAATGTTGTGGAGAGGGATAAGCGTATGGTGGTGAAGCAAATAGGTAAAAATTAATTCTCTTGGGCATCGATGTCCAAGGAAACAACTTGATTGTGGATATCCTAAAGCTTGTACCGTGTAATACTTGGGGAAAACTTTGAGACTAAAAGTGTAATACACGCAAAAGAGTAATGCTCAAACGCGACATTCAATCCGATGATTATCGATTTTAGAGAGGTGAGAGGTAAGCTAATCGTCATTCATTTTTCCAGACTGATTCACTTGTAGTAAGGGCTTTAGCCCTGGTTTTATGCAACTGTAGTTTAGACTAAATCGGTGATGTTCAAGAAAAAAAGGGAGTCTGATTGAATACAGACCCCCTTTTGGCAGAACCTGAGAGAAATACTACTAACTCTCATTCGCCAATATGAAACGTGCCAGATTAGAACAATTCCGTCAAGCCGCCTATGAATATCTAGGTAGAGCAAAAGATGCTACCTTTGAATTGACAGATGCGATATTGCTGACCAAAAATATTTATTGCCTAGCAGAGTTGTCCTTATCACCAGTATTTAGACGCAAGTGGCCAAGTATCTATGAGGCACTACAAGATAGCAGACCACAGCGACAGAAATTGATGCAGCTATATATCAAACAGATACTAACGGAGAAACGACCTCTATTGGCAGGCGACCACACTAACTGGTCACGTCCAGATGCAGTTAAACTCAAAGAAAAAACCTATGAACATAGTGGCACATCCATAGCGGGAAATAAACCAATAACCGTAGGACAGGGGTATAGCACAATTGCCTGGATACCAGAAAATGAGGGTAGTTGGGCATTACCCTTAAGACATGAAAGAATTACAAGTGCCGAAAGTCCAATTAGCAAAGCAATTTGGCAATTAAAACAGGTATGTAAATATTTAAGAGTCAGACCGATTTCCCTTTGGGATAGTGAATACGGTTGTGCGCCTTTTGTCTTAAAAACTGCCAATATTCCCGCAGATATTTTAGTAAAGATGCGATCGCCTTAGCTTTCGTAGATAGCTTTCGCTTGATTATGTTTATTGCTGTTGGGTTGGCACTGGCAAGTGCAATCGTTGCTTTGGTGATGATTGGGAAAAACAAAAAGCAGATGAACGAGACTTCAACAGTTTAAGTAATTCATTCTGGCAATCGTATTTGTTGTAAACACCTATACATTGCCCTTTGATCAATTGAGATCGTTGTGATTAGGTGCTGGCAATTGAATGATCTCAGAAAAACGTGAATAGTTAACCGTATCGGTAGGAGGATAATCTGCCGACACTGCAAGGGACTTCCAAAGAATAAATTAATCAACAAAAACCAAGAAATCACGCTTAATCAATAATAATAATCATTATTATGGAGAGAAAGCGGTTGGGGACGGCAACCGCTTTCTTCCTCTTTTAAATATCCATGAGAAGCTTTGCACTCTCTAGCAAATGTCAAGCGCATGATAATAATTAGGGCTTGCTGAAAAAGAAAGAAAAGAAGACAATATCTAGATGAAAAGAGCAAATAAGTGGATTCAGGTGCAAGGAAAGAAGGTAAAATAGCCCAATATCCTTGCATCAAGTGGTTAGCTTCAGCACGGTGTATCAGAAATAACTATGTACCGAAAAGAAGAATCAACTCCAATTCCAGCGTCAAGCTTTGAACTTCCGTTCGAGGGCAAGTTATTATCAGATAATCGTTGGGTGATAATGGCTGATTTAATACCCTGGACAGAATTTGAATCGGAATATTCTTCCGGATTTTCCACAGAGATGGGAGCACCAGCGAAATCATTTCGGATGGCATTAGGCGCATTAATAATCAAAGAAAAGTTAGGAATAAGCGACCTTCGATTCAATGAACTTAAAAATGGGGCAGGCTTCTAAAAAAATAACTCATTGGGCCAAGTGGATAAGCCTAAACCAAGCCTGCCCCATTTTTAAGAGGAGAAAAACTGTGACAGAGAAACAGTAGAACAAATTAAAGAGAATCCTTATCTACAGTACTTTATAGGGATGTCATCCTATAGTAATCGAACTCCATTTGACGCATCAATGTTAGTACATTTTCGAGAAAGAATTAGTGGAGAGTTAGTTAATAAAGTAAATCAAGAGATGGTGAAGAAGATGTGCTTAGAAACATCATCTCAAGCAACTCAACAAAAAACAGTAGAACCAGAAAAAGAAGTAAGTGAACCTAAAAATCAAGGGAAATTAATTTTAGATGCAACTTGTGCGCCAGGTGATATCAGCTATCCAACAGATTTAGAATTATTAAATCAGGCGAGAAAGCACACAGAAAAAATTATAGACTTGCTTTATGAACAGGTGAAAAGTCAATTGGGTAAAAAACCAAGAACGTATCGAGAAGTAGCTAGAGCAGATTATCTAGCAGTAGCGAAAAAACGTCGAGTATCCCAAAAGGATAGAAGCAAAGCCATAAAAAAACAACTGCAATATATCAAAAGAAATTTAGCTCATATTGAGCAATTAATGTTATCAGGAGCTAGACTCGTAAATTTAAGCAACAGACAATATAAGATGTTGCTCGTCGTCACAGAAGTTTATCGTCAACAACTCTGGATGTATGAAAATAAAAAGCAGAGTATTGAAGACCGGATTGTAAGTTTAAGCCAACCACATATCCGTCCCATAGTTCGAGGTAAAGCTGGGAAACCTGTGGAATTTGGGGCAAAATTGTCGGTTAGTTATTGCAATGGCTATGTGTTTTTAGACCATATTAGTTGGGATAACTTTAATGAATCAACCGACTTAAAAGCACAAATAGAATCTTTTAAAGACTTTACCGGGCATTATCCAGAATCCGTTCATGTTGATAAAATTTATCGTACCAGAGAGAATCGAGCTTGGTGCAAAGAACGAGGGATTAGAATTAGTGGCATCCCTTTAGGTAGACCGCCAAAAACTGTTAGTAAAGAAAAAAAGAAGCAAGCTGCATATGACGAAAGGATTCGTAATTCTATTGAGGGTAAGTTTGGACAAGCTAAAAGACGATTTTGCTTGGGTAGAGTGATGACGAAACTAAATCATACTTCTGTGACTGCAATTGCTATTACTTTTTTAGTCATGAATCTTTCTACTCAACTTTCACGGTTATTGTCTGCTTTTTTATATCTATTTTTCCAAATTAGACCTAGTGTACGGTCTAATATTATTGATGATTATACTTTGAAAGTGTGCAGATAATACACACTTATGTTTAACCCTGATGAAGTGACTAATCAATCCTTCTCCTGCTGTTTTCTGACTTTTTCAGCAAGCCCTAACTTAACCACAGGATGTTTACCTTTCCATGTCATATTTTGAGCAAAATTTAAAGCTGTTTCAACTTCATCTAAAATACTGCCATTCCAAGACTTTTCTAATATGCCCCATACTCGTTCGATTGGATTGTATTTGCTGTGATAGGGTGGATAGTAGGCTAAACGTATATTAAGTTGATTAGATTGAGCAAACTCGACTATACGTTTCATAAACCGAATCGTTTCTTCGCTCGGTAACTGTTCATCAGTATAACCATACTTCTCGATTAATAGCTTTCTTACTTGGCTTGCTGTTAGACGTGTATACAGTCTCTGACTTTTAAAACTAGGGTCGGTTTGACTTTGAGAATCTACTAAGTTTCTAATATCTTCTAAAAGATTTGGTAAATGTTCTTCTGCTTTCCAGCGTCCTCTGAGAAAATAATTATCTACACAAGTAATCCCACTGGTTAGTTCTTTAATTCCTTTACGAATAGTATTTCTATCCCATCCCAACTCTTTTTGAGCCAGTAGTTGCCCTCCGTAACCTAATTCCATGACAATTTGTGCTTGAAAACGTCGCCTTGCTGCACCTTTGAGTTGGCTTGCTGTTTCCTTAAACACTTTTTTGACTGAATCAGTTAATTCTATCAACACTCCAAATACCCAAAAATTGCTCTCCTCATTGAATTTACTACAAAAGCGGTAAGGAGAAGCAGCCCTTGGCTGCTTCTCCTTACCCCTCTAACAATGATTATCATTCTTTGAAGTGGTGATTTTATTGCTTGGAAGTCCCCTGTTTTAACAACTTTGTATTAGTCTTTTGCACCAATAAAGCTGTCCAATTCTTATTACCCTAAATTGCTGCGTAGTTTGGCGATGTCACGATGTGGGGGAATACCAAATAGTTTTTTATATTCCCGTCCGAAATAAGACGCGTCATCGTAACCGACACGAAAGCTGGCACTCGCCACGTCCATGTTTTCGGCAAGCATCAGACGGCGTGCTTCCTGAAGCCGTATTTGTTTCTGGAACTGCAAAGGACTCATTGCCGTAACAGACTTAAAATGAGAGTGAAAACCTGAGACGCTCATACCGATTTCACGGGCTGTATCTTCAATTTTTAGCGGCTGATCAATGTTCTCGCGGATTTGCTTGACGACCCTAGAGATGCGTTGCACGTCGCCTTCGGTAGTGATAAGCTGACCCAGCCGCGCGCGTTGCTTTCCCTTTAAAAGTCGATAGATGATCTCACGGATAATGAGCGGCGCGAGAAACTTCATTTCGTCCGGCGTGTCAAATAATTTCACCAATTTGACGACCGCATCCAGTAAATCGGCATCAACTGGACTGACATCCATCGCCTTGACTCCGGCAGTGCTTTTTTTTATTTGGATGCCGGATTCAATCATCACCGCAGCCACAACCGCCGGATCTAGGTCTATGCGAAGATTTAAATAAGGTTTTTCCGCGGAGGCTTCGACGACATTGCTCATAATCGGCAAATCAAGCGTCGAGATTAAGTAATGACCGGAATCATAGTGAAATAATTCATTGTTCAAAAGCACATCCTTACTGCCCTGCGCGATGACGCAGAAGGCAGGCTTTAATACGGATACCTCGCTCTGGGTTGGTTTCGACGATTGATAAATGAAAATGCCCGGAAATACTTGCAAAAGGCTGTTTTCGGGAGCAAGACGAACCATTCTTTCGATCAGTTCTTCCCGATTGATCTGCATCTTTTGCTTTTCAAATTCTGCTTGTTTCTGGTTCATAAATTCATCTTAAACGCTTTGTTTGGCTTCAGCAGGTGACGCGGCAGATTTTTGGAGAATTGTCCGGTTTTTTTCGATGAACGTCCTCACGCTATCCATTTTTACGCCCGTATCATGGAACTCATACAGCAAAAGTAAAAATGCTGTTGATAAACACCAGATTAATATTTGGAGAAATATCAGATTAATAGAGCAACAATTTCAATCTGTAAATCTGATCATGCCAAGGAGAGAAATTATATGAAATATCTATTAATTTTAGGAATGATGACTCTTATGCTCGGTGGGCAGACGACTTACACCCAAGCAGAACAAAAAGGACAATTAGAAAAAACAAAAGAAATGGAAAAAATCACCCCAACCGCATATACAACCTTTAAGGTAAGCGATAACGTGACGATGTATAAGGTTACTTTTAAAAACCAATACAAAATGAACGTTGCCGGACATTTATTTATCCCCAAGAATTTAGATCAGAGTAAAAAACATTCGGCAATCATTGTTGGGCATCCTATGGGAGCTGTAAAAGAACAAAGTGCCAACGTGTATGCTGCAAATATGGCTGAAAGAGGGTTTGTAACTTTATCTGTTGACTTGTCTTTCTGGGGTGAGAGTGAGGGCGAACCACGCAACGCTGTTGCGCCTGATATTTATGCTGAAGATTTTAGTGCAGCAGTTGATTTTCTTGGTACTCGTCCATTCGTTGATAAAAACCGAATCGGAATCATTGGAATTTGTGGTAGCGGAAGCTTTGTTATCAGTGCCGCTAAGATTGACCCGCGAATGAAAGCGATCGCCACTGTCAGTATGTACGATATGGGAGCAGCTAACCGAAATGCACTTAACCAAACGCTGACCCTTGAGCAGAGAAAGAAAATCCAACAGGAGGCCGCAAATCAACGTTATGTAGAGTTTACCAATGGTGAAACTAAATATACGAGTGGGACTGTACATCGATTAGATGAAAACACCGACCCTATCCAGCGTGAGTTTTATGATTTCTACCGGACACCGAGAGGGGAATACACGCCTAAAGGAGGCTCACCGCAGCTCACAACGCACCCGACACTCAGCAGTAACGTGAAGTTTATGAATTTTTACCCGTTTAATGACATAGAAACGATTTCTCCTCGTCCTCTGCTTTTCATCACGGGTGATCAGGCTCACTCCAGAGAGTTTAGTGAAGATGCCTACAAACGTGCAGCCGAACCCAAACAATTGTATATCATTCCCAAAGCAGGACACGTTGATTTATATGACAGAGTTGAGTTAATTCCCTTTGACAAACTCACGTCATTTTTTACCGAACATCTAAAGTAACGTGTAAATCGCTATTCAGGAACGCCTCGATGATCAGCCTGTGGGCTGGATGGAGCAGGTTAGCGACGAGCAGTATGGAGGAATATCTTAATGCTTTTGAGATGGTTTTCCATCAAGGGGAAAAACTGCCAGCAGAGAATGTTGATTTTAGTTCTCGTCCTAGTGATGTCCGTGAGTTACTCAGCCTGCCGTGCTGACAACAGTATGACTCGCAGTGCCTCGTTGAAGATGCCGACTGAAATATTAACCAAGCAGGCAGACAGTATGAAAATAAATATCAAGGTTAAAGACAAAATTGTTACAGCCACTCTGCTCGACAGCAAAACTACTCAGGATTTTCTTTCCCTACTGCCATTAACGCTGACGTTAGACGATTACGCGAAAACCGAAAAAATCAGTTATCTATCAAGAAGATTATCTATTCAAGATGCACCCCCAGGCAGCGATCCTGCTGTTGGAGATATTGCTTATTACGCTCCCTGGGGGAATTTGGCGATATATTATCGAGATTTTGGTTACTCAGATGGACTCGCAGGGCAAACGCATCTAATTTCTAGAAATATTGTTCTGCAAGGCTTCAACAGTGGTCTTAGCTATATTTTTAGGTTAATTTTTGCGCGCTCGGAAAAATTTTATCTGTCTGGAAATTCTTTATGCTCAAAAGTGAATTTTGCTCTTACAAGTGCAGCAGAAAATCTCACAAAAATACAAATATGTACAATTTGTGTATAAAAAGTATTTGTAATCGACCACGGGTGAGTACAAACTAAAAATAGTCAAAAGCTTTTAAACGCT
>NZ_JCACKS010000269.1:0-24919 GCF_059505505.1 Pelatocladus sp.
CATAAAACTGTAAAGTGATTTACATTTACGGCGCGCAGCCCCCCTATTTATATAAGAACCGCCCCCCCCTGCGCGCCGTTTGGTCTGCCCAAACTATTTACTTTCTGCACGCAACATGGTATAATGCGCAATTTTGAAAATGGTACCGATTTACGACAAAATTCGACCAAGCGACTTGGTCTGTACCAATCCACCACATAAAACCCCTCCACGACAATTCTAGAGGGGCGGATTAAATCAAAAACTCTTTTAATAGAACCGTGTTTATGTGGCAGAGTATTATATTCCCGTTTGATTTGTCTCTTAATATGTACCGCTTTCTATCTTCATGGAATCTTCTTAAATTTCTGATTCTATCTGCAACGGACTTGTAGCCGTTAGACTCTAGCCAATTTAAACTCACCCACCGACCTAAAGACTCAAACCAACAGCCTTTACTATTGTTTTTTGCAAGACTTTTAACAGCAATTATTGATAATTCCGTTAAGTTGTTTGATGGTGTTTGATCTTTCCAATGTTCTTTAAAAATACTGCCAACTTTATTTTTTTCTTGATTTAATTGTTTAATTTTTTTAATATATTTTTATTCATTAACTTTCTCAAACGTTTAACATTTTCTTGGTTTACAGTTAATATAGTCTCTTTACTTGCACTATTCTTTAATAGTACTTTCAAGTTGTCAGCAAAAACACAGTAGCCATTACTTTCTCTCTTTTTTTTATTTACTGATTTTAATCAATCAGTTTTATATTCTTAAAATGCTGACAGCTTCCATCATTAAAAATCGAATGAATTATTAATTTTTTTAATCCATAGTTCAAGGCAAAAGTTTGCTTGTTTTGAGGTGGCATTGAATTCAAAATATCTAATAGAGTCGGGGCGTATGGCGACAGCACGATTAAATTACAATTGATTAAATCCACCTTGTATTGAGTTTCGTTGCAAAAAATTTCACGTCGGCTTATAGGAACAATATCGATAAAATCGTCAATGCATTGCTGTTTTAACTCATCTTCTGTCTGCGTTTCTGAAATTAGCTTTGATTCCTGTTGCTCCCGCAAAACTAGCTCAGGTTCTTGCCGAGAAGCTGGCTCTTGTTGTGGCAGCGCTGTTGGCTGGAAGCCTCTTTTATTGGCTAAATATATTTCTTCTAAAGAGATATTTTCAAAGCTGCCTATAGCCTTATTCGACTTCTTGTGAATACTTGCTAATTCTTCCGTACTTAATAATTGAAAATGCAGCAAATTATTCCTGCCAATACTCTTAAACGGGACTTTAATACTTTGCTTTAATTCTCTCTCAAAGCTTCTTTTTGTAAGAGGTTTTTCGCCTGTTCTCAGGCTCCAGTTATCGCGATAGTATGAATAAAGGTCGGATGACGGGACGGAATCGACATTTTTATAATCATTTAGCCTTTCTTCGCGGCAATCATTCACAAATCTCAATAAGGGATGGATAGCTTCCAAAGATTCCATCTCACCTTCCATTAACGCGGGGACATATAAACGCCCCTGTCGAAAATCTTTCAAACTTCTTTCATAATCTATTTGTAGTAGCCAATAAAGTATTTTGGGTAGCTCGCTTTTTAATTTGTCCGCTAAATCAGGATCAATTATTATTGTATCCTCCAATGGGACAACAAAAGAGTGCAGCCTTCTTTTCAACCCACCTGCATCAGCTTTGCCTACGGATAAATGCTGGTTAGCCGCTGCGAGAACATGAGCGTTTAAGCAGTCGTCTATGGGGTCAATGAACAGCTTTTTTATTGTTACTGGAACATTGTCTATCACATAATTTAATCCTTTGATTTCACGGGCGAAGCCTGGTAAATCTTCGCAATAAATAAGAGTGCTATCTAAGTATTTGGCTAGTTTTTCTGGTTTAGAAAAATCATCGATGTTACCAAAAGACTTACAATTTTCTTCGCCTAATAAGGCTCGCACAACTGAAAACAATATTCCTTTCCCACATTGAGGTTGCCCCACGAATAAAGGGAACGCTTCAGCTTTATTTCGTTCTCCTTGTCGGAGAGGTTGAATGTAATATCTGAGCATCGCTCTTATATATCGCTGTGCTTCTGGTTCCCCTAACGTAAAGGCATTTAAGAATTTTACGAACATCTCTGGCTTACCTGGATCTGTTTCAGGAAATTCGTAAGGAAGGTATATAGCACAAAAATCATTGCGCTTGTGTCCTAACGAAAAAATAACTTTTTCATTTTCAAAAATGACAGTACCATTGCTGAAAGCGCGGTGCTTATTAAATGACTTGCTCGATACAAAAAGCCTATTAGATATTTCTTTTTGCAATCCTTGAACGTGGCTCTTTGACCGATTATCCCAGCCATTTTTATCCATTAATTTTTGGATAAGAGTATCGAATTCACTTTTGTCACCAAGCTTCCAGTGCGTCTCTTGCCAAAAATAAGGGAACAGACCTTGCTTAAAAATACAGTGCCTTTGAATTGTAATTGCCCCAGCAAAACCAAAGAATTTAAGTTGTTTCTGTGCGGACGGAGCCAAATTAAGTACTAGCTTTTTATCTTTCCCTTTACCCTCAAAAGCAAGAGCAGAAATAGAGCATTGATGAAAGTATTCAACAAATAATCCCAAGAAATCACTCACACAAATATCATCCAGACCATTTTTTTCTCCATAAGGGTCTTGAGGGAGCATCACCAGCTTAGGTATTGCCCCTTTGCGGGCTAAAGTCTTGGCAAGTTCAAAGACCGCAGACTTTATAAGTTTTCTGGGATCGGGATCAACGATGTCTGAATCCGGCAATAGATAGACAATTCGCTTTTTCCATTGAATTGCTTCTAGTTCGGGGAGCAAAGCTTTTACCTCATCTTCTTCCCCCTCCACCTCATCCACAAAGCCTGATTTTTCTTCCTTTTTACCTACCCAATTCCAAATCCCACCAACCCCTAATGCAGGAATCTTTAATTTTTTTGCATAATGCAAGTTAAAACACGTCGTTTTTTTCTCCCCCTCAACTATAGCTAATGGGGTTCTAGTGTCTTCGCTGATTTTGTTCCAGCTTTTTCCAAAAATCTCAGGAATCAAAGGATCAAAATAAGGCTTGCAGCCTGCATTTTTTGCTGAACGATACTTGTCTTTATCACCTTTATCGGCACGCAGTCTTGCCCAATCCCGACCATCGGAAGTTTTGCAGGGATTGCCATACGAATCGAAATAAGGAATTAATATTCCGCTTTCAAATTGCCCCAACAATTCTAGTCCCTCCTCCGCATTTATGCTTCTATAGCCTGCTTTTAAAGCATTCTCGCTATCTATTCCTGAAGATTTTAAATGCTTTTCGTGGGCTGATGAAAGATATTTCTTCTTCTCTAATATTTGTGTGGTTGGAGAAGAAATGCTAGTATTAATAGGAACTGCTTTCTCAGCAGTAGGTGTTAATTTTTTTCCACCTATTCTTATCGGCATAATATTCCTTTTTATATATTTTTCATTCCAATGGATGGAAGTAGCTGGGGATTTCGCCCAGCTTATTTATTGGGATTAATTATTGCTCTAATTCTTCAGATTCAGTATTGGAAGTGCTAGTAATTCTTATTGAAATAGGTTTAACAATTCTTAAGGATGAAATATCTGGTCTAGCTAGTCCACGCTCATTTATATTGAGCTTGAATTTGTGTGTTTCCCCAACCATCAGCCCTAAATCAATATCCAATTCATTAATATATTCCTCGTCTTGAGCGAGTTTTTTTAAATCTTCCGAGGTAATGATTTTATGGATAAGAAGTATTTGAGTCAAGGCATTAAAAAATTTTTTCCCGTTGCTCATTCTGGGAGTAGGGGTAATATTTATCCCAGTCCATAAACGCAATTTACTATCAATACCCTTTCTGGTTTGAGTCTGCCAGACAAAAACTATTTGATCCTTGACTTCGCCAGTCTCCTCATTTAAATATTGATCGAATTCAATGGCTGATAGCAGCCCTACTGCGTAGCCCTCGTCATCAACAGCGATAGAATCGGCTACTTTGAATTGTGTTTGCATGGTCGACTATCCTTTAATTAGATAAGGTTTTTTGTTTGGTGGCTTGTTTTACTTAGTGGTATATTGTTACTTATTCTTCTTCATTGAATTTTATGCGCTCAACATTTATACGTTTGATTTTTCTTTTAGACAATTTATAAAAACGTTGATTATTTTTTATTTCAACTAGTTCAATTACTCCATTCATTAAAAATCCGCAGAGTATTTTGTAAATAGATTTCTCAGCTTTCAGCCATTCGTAGTGAACAAAGAGCCAACCCAAAATCATACTTATTGAAATCGGAAAATTATTCTTTTCTGCTAATTCAAAACATTCGAGTATGGCTGCTTTTTTTCTCTCTCTTAAAAATTTTGCATCTGCTCTTGCTTTTTGAAACTCATACCATTCAATGGGTAAGGAATCGTTTTTATCTTTTTCAGGTTGATAGTATTCCATTTTTTCTATACCTTTTAATTAGATAAGGTTTTTGCTGGTGGTGTACCTCGCGGTCATCACCTTTTTGTATAATACATCGTAGAATGATGTTTATTGCTACGATATATCATCAGAATATATTATTGGTATTGTATTCTACCATAATGTATCTTTATATTAGGTATCATTTCATGATGATATAATTTGAATTGTTAGAAATGTGTTGGCATATGAAATTTAGAATTAAGGAAATAAGAGAAAAATCGGGGTGGACTCAAACACAAACTGCAAACGCTTTAGGAATGACGCTGGGTAATTATCAAAAATATGAATATGGAAAAATTAGAACTTACCCTCACGAAGTGATAGAAAAACTTTGTAGATTATTTGATTGTCAGCCAAATGATTTATTTGTTTTAGATGATCATCAAGCAGCGTAATCCTATATTGTTCCCAACACTCAGCATTCACCCATAACCTTACTTAGAAAATCGATAGCTATTTCAGGTGGTAGCTCTGTTAGCATTTGTTCTTTCAAGATTTTTCCTTTTTTGAGTAATGTCTCATAAATAATTTCTGAATTTTCCTGATTTTTCATTTCTTTAACATCGGATTTGTTGAAAATCAAATATTTAAATTTCTTTTTTAATTCTTTTTCAGATATAAATTTTGCATTTCGGAGATCATAGTATTTCCAGGAATTCTCATTTTTGAGATAAATTGAAAGAATTGGATCAATTTCATCGCATAACATCTCTGATTCAAAAAATGCAATTTTCAATTGATTTTCTATTTCAGTTTGCGTGATAGGATATGGAGAATTAGGCATAAGAACCTCAAAAAAGAATATGACGAGTAATGGTTAATAATCGCTTAGAATTCTTATCCCTTACTGTTTGTAGACTGTAAGGGGTTTTCTTTTCTAATTATCTGTCCTAAATTGAAATCTCCAACATATAATCTGTTTTAGAGGTGTTTTAATTAATAAATAAGATTTGATTATATTTTGATTGGTTACAGATTTTAGGCAATCTTCCTTTGGTGAAATGTGTGTATATTTCTCCTTTTTCATTTATCAAAGTTAGATGCCACCATTTTGCTTTTAATGATTGTAGATATTTTTGATATGACTTTTTAAATGGTTCGTAGTAATATTCGCCAAAACGAAAATTGTTAATGGCTATTTCATTAGATAATAATATAAATTTATTTAAAGCTGTATATTGTTTGTAAGATACATTTAAATATTCGTTGTTTTTAAAAGTTACTGGAGAGTCAAAAATATGTTTTTCTTTTTCAATTAATTTTTCTTTGATATTGTTGTGGTTTATAGTCACATCTTTTAAACATAAATAATCATCGGTACATATTGTATGTATTCGATATGTAATGACATCATGAATAATCAATCCTAGCCAAGTTGGTATATTTTTAAAATATTTTTTATTGGTAATTACCTCTGTTTCTTTTAATATTTCATATATATTTTTAATCACTTCAGCATGATATTTACATGCTTTTAACATATTTTTAGTCGGTTCCATATTATAATTAATTACATTAATTTTATTAATTATTAAACCTTGAACCCATTGTGATTTTATGAATAATTGAGTTCCTAAAAACCAAGGAACGGCGATTAAAGGAGTGAGTTTTTCTAGAATTTCACAGTGTTTTTCGTTTTCTGCTACTAATGGTATTTTTTGATAATAAACGTTTACAAGCATTGTTTTAGCGTTTTCAATATCTTCTTCTGTTGGTGTTATAATATTTTTCATTGATATTTTTAATACATAAATTATTTGAAGGGGTGTTAGCCCCTTTTTTGTTGTGCGTAGTTTGACGCTCTCCGATTTTTAGTTCTTTTCTCCAGATTCAACCAAGTAGTTTGGTTGATGGTTTTAGTATAGATGTGCTATTTATGGAACAGATACACTCTGAAATTGATGAATTGGGAGATGAAGAAATCATCTATCCTGAGTGCGATTCTGATTATATAAAGTGGCTATGAACTGATTTTTTTGATAGCTGCTACTGGGATATTTGGCAGTGCCAGCAATGTTTAGAAATTTTTTTGTAGCCATTTTCAAGATTAAGACACCAATCTTTTTTTCAGTTCTACTTCTAATTGTTCTGGTGTGCTGACTACTACACCAGGTTTTGCTCTCATCAACGTTAGAAAATGCTGGAAAGCTTCTTCATCATCAGGATGTGTTTTAATGTATTGCTTTAATTCTTGATAGTTAAGATTTAAATAGTCACTCATCTTATTAACATTTCTCCATTTGTAAGAATTTCTACTTCGATTGTTTCGCCTATTAGAATAGCTATTCTTTTGTTTCTTTTATCGTATCGGACTAGTTCGATACTTTGTAGTAAGTTGCTGGTGCGAACACAAAAATCAAAGAATGCTTTTAGTTGGTCTAAGGTTGGTTCCATTGAAAGATTTTAATTACCTCTACTTCCGTTCCCATTGTTGAATCGTCGGTCTAATCTTTCCAATATTTCTTGAATTCTAATTTCACATTGGGCAATAGCACGGGAATTGTCAGCAATCAAGCGCAATGTCTCGGCTTGAGTTTGGCTAAGTGCCTGCATTGATTGTTCCAGGGTTGTGGTGCATTGTTCTTGGCGTTCTGCTTGGCGAGTTGGCTGAAAATTTGGCTGTGCATAGCCTGGATGGTTGGTCTGTCATTGGTCAGTCTCCTCATCTGATTTAGTTCTGTCCCCGCCTCTTGTTTCACCAAGTGGTCTAGTGTCTTGAGAAATATATCCTTCTTTTTTTAGAAGATTGAATAGATGTGTTTCTAAAAAATTATTAACACTAGTATTTCTATCAATAGCTAATTCCTTTAGAGCATTTATCACAGTTTCATCAATTCTATAAGTAACCGCTTTTCGCTTTCTCATACAAAGTAAAAGACACATACCACCTCATTTAATCAAAAAACTTTGCTGTTGCTATCAATAGTATTCATTTTCACATTCAAAAAGCAATACTAATGCAATATGATTGTCTTATGGGTAGGGTCAAATTAGATAACTAACACTCATCGCAAAAGTATTGCAATCGTAAATACTAATGGATATATTAGTAACTGTGAGCAAGAAAAGCAAACAACCAACCAAAAACAAAACAGGAAAAATCATGGATATCTACAACATCGGTCAGACGGCAACAGTTTCTAACAAATCTCCAAAATTACTGCAAGCCGAACTCGTTCAGTTTTTGATTGACAGCTTGCAACCACAAGAAGGATCTTGCGTTAACGCCGACAAAGTCTACGAAAAATATTGCCAAAATAGAACTTCTTTTCTCTCTCCTGATGTGATGTATACGGCTTTTGAGGCGATTGCTCAGGAAGCCAAAGAATTTGGTTTTACATTAAAAGTCATCCGTCAGAACGACCATGTTTATTTTTCTGGCGTAACTTTCAAATAAAAGCAACTAACTTGCTTGTGGTGAAGTTCAAATTTCACCACGACAAACAAAAATTTTTGGGGGCAGTAAAAAACAATGGCAAATACAATCAACATCTCCACCGCCGCCGAGCAACTCGGTATCTCTGAGGAGCAAATAAGATTTCTTCTAGAACCTTTTTACAAGAATTACGAAACCATCAAACGCATAAGTACCAAGAATTTCAAGGTTTTGAGCGAACAACTGATGGAAGCCGCATTGGCACAACCAGAAAACGAATCTGTAGATGTGGATGCCATAGAAGCACAAACCACAGAACAACCAACATTCCTACAAAACCGAGAAACCAATGATTACACTACTGACCTTGACAGCAGTTCTACAGATGGTGGGAGCGATGATTCTGATATTTCCCAAGATGAAGAGGAAAGCGCCCTCGCAAACATCCCAAGCGAAGAAATCGAGTTGAAAGTCCGCCACGTCTTAGACACCAACATCAATCTGAGTAATCAAGTTTTCGATCTTGCCCGGATAACTCAAACTTTGGCTGTGCTTGCGGCTGACGAGGCTGTGGAATCTTTTAAAAATATCTACACAGTCCGGTTGAATGGTGGCATAGATGATTTTTTAACTGAATTCTCCCAGAGTGCAATTAACTCCATCGAACAACTACGGGGAGAGAAAACTGAGGATTTTTTCGCAACAGTACAAACAAACTACTCGCGCTCAAACGTGAAAGAGAATATGCAGAAACTGAGCGAGTATATCGTTTAGCTTTTTGTGGAATATCGCTAATAGGCTTGGTTATTGCAGGACTTCTAATTTTTGCGGGAGCCAAGCCCCAATACCCAACACCCAATACTGTATACACTATCTCAACACCATGAAAAACCGATCTGAAGATAAAGAAATGGAATTATTTGCAATCAATTGTGTCCATGGAAAAAATTATGCAGAGGATTACGATAATTACTCTGAAAAATCCAAAAATTCAGATAAAGATTGGCAAGACTTTAAGAACGAGATGAAAGGTGATTTGAAAACAAGACACAGCTAAGGAGAAAAACAAATGAACGACCAACTAGACAAAACAGACGAATTCGTACAAGCTTTGCTCAACGATTGCGCCACCTTTGAACAAGTAGAAAATCGATTGAAGTCTGCAAGAAATGCGTTAACTAAACTTGCTGAAGAAAGTCCTCATTCTTGGAATTATCTTTGCAATAGTTCTACGACAAGTATGACTTTGTTCGATGCTCTGGAAATCATTAATGCAGCTATCTACGAAGTAAGTCTTCAAAAGTCTACGCGTTATTTAGAAGCACCAAAACCGCATCCACTAACGCAATTACGACGTATTACCTGGAAGAGCAAATTAGAAAAGTTCTTAACGAATTCAGCATTGGGACTTCTTGCCACATCCGCCATTCTAGGCAGTGTTTCTTTAGGCTTCTGGGGATTAAGTTTAACCAAACCTAGCGATACTATAAACAACCTCACTCGCGTCACAATAAGCTTGTCTGTAGCCTCATTTAGCGGTGTTTTGGTTTGCTCTATAGCTGGTGGAGTCGTGGGTGCTTTGATTGATTCAGAAAACAAGGAGATTGACTAATGAATATTGGAGAGAATCAAATCTTTTCCACTGAGTACAACGGATTCCAAATCGAGATTTTTTACTCAGATGTTTATTACGCTTATTGCGTAAGAAAGAACGATTTTGAAGACATTACAAAAGGATTCTATACTGCCAGAGAAGCTTTATCATATGCAAAAAGATTAGTAGATGGAGCTAGATAACCAAAATGGTTGATACAGCAAGGTTAGAGGTCGGTAATTCTTATACGATTCGAGGTTATGACCGCATCTATCAGTACAGTCATTCTGTAGTCATGTTGGGACACCTAAGATATGTTTTCTTAAGAGTAAATTCTAAAGGTCAAGAGAAGATTCTTAGGTTGTCTGGTCATTATGTAAAACACAACATTAGCGAGGTAATTAATAATGCTTGAACCAGTAATGACACCAGAACAAATCAAATTTAAATTAGTTCAAATAATCGATGAATTACTGTTACTCAAGAACCAAAAAGCTTGGGAGGAACTGGCAACTAAAGACTTAAATGAATTGCTAGTAGAAGCTACAGATAAAGCAGAAATGCTTTGGTGGGTGTACAGGAATACAATATCTGGAGGTGTTGAATAATGTTTGAAAAACCTAAATTTCCTTCAAAAGAAGAAATCGAAGAAATGCTAAAAGCTACTGAAATAACAGAAGACTTAATTCAGGAAGGCGAAGACTTAATGCGACAATTAGCAGCGCTAAAAATCGAATACGAACATTTCAAATTAAAACGAAAATCAATCGGTAATAACGAACAGAACTAAAAGAAGCATGACCGCAAAGCCTATCAATTCTAAGCGGTCATTGCTCCTATCCCAGTTGAACACAAGGATTAAAATATTATGCCAGAAGAAACGAAACGAAAATCAGACCGCAGTAGAAAAAAGGGTGGACTAACTGGAAGCGAACATTTTGAGACACCAGAAACCAATCAAAACCAAGTGTCTACAGTTGTAGATAATGTGAAAACTGCTGCTTCCACAGTTGCCTCTACAGTCGGTCGAGTTGGAAATACTGCCCAACATATCAACGGTTCAATCAAACAGGTTCGTAGGGCTGTTAGTGGTGGCTCTCCTTTAGTAACTGATGAAGCAGAAGGTGTATTGAATCAGGCTAAATCAGTGGCTACAGGCTACGGTGTACAACTGATTGATTTAAATAGTGAGTTATCGGGTGATCCATATGCACCATCTGGTACTCTACCTCAGCAAGATGCTAAAACAGCGAATCAAAATAAATTAATAATTCAAAAGCAAAATAATGCTTTAGAAGTTCGGCTAGAACGTCGTAAGCAGCAACGTAAAATAGCAGCGATTCATAAAGAAGAATTAGCTTTAGTTGGCGATATCGCTGATATCAGAAAAACAGGTTTTGATGTTGCTAAGAAGTTTGTACAATCAGAGATTTCTCATGTACAGTTCCAAACAGAACAATCAAAACTTGAAGAAAACGAAGAATTACTAGAACAGCAAATTATTAGAACTCAAGGAGTAATCAACCTCACACAAGGTATTCAAACTGAGTGGGATTTGAAACTTCAAAAACAAGCTCGTTCTAATGAACAGTTAGAAATAGAAATTCAAGGTATGGAAAATACCATCGAGAAGCGTAGGGCTGAAATCGAAGCTGATATGTTCATCTAATAAAAAATCCTCTAGAACACCTAGAGGATTGTCCACAGTATTTTAAAAATCAAAAAACTGAAAACAATGACTAAGCTAAATCATTCTAGCATCGGTAATTTTATAGCTGGTAGTGCAGGATTGCTTTGTGCTGTGTGTCTTTATTCCACAGTCACAAGTCAAAATCAAAATGTTAAAAGTTTCGCTCTGAATCTAGCAATGCTATCTGGAGGAGTAGCCCTAAGTTCTTATGCTGTTGACAGAGTATCTCGTGACTCTATTGATTATCAAATTAACGACTTGATATCTAAGCATCAATCAGATCTGACTTTGACAAAACAGAACTTGAATAAAGTCACAGGAGAAAATCAAAATAATCTCAATCGAATCAATGAATTAGAACTTCAACTAAACAGTCAAAACGATGAATTAGTAAAACTGCAAACTTGTGCAAAAGTTCTAAAGGGACAAAGTGAAATTAAAATCAACGAACTAACAAACAGATTGAACACTAAAGATACTAGTGTAGACGAGCTAAAGCTAACTATTAAACAAGCATTTTGGCAAGTTACACGCGATAGAATCCACACGGATTATGAAAGACTGGGCGATTTGATAGCCAAAAAGTTGAAGCGTAAAGATTTTGAAAATGTTCATGAACAATTACGAGAATTTTACCAACAGCTAAAAAACAATCATGCTTACCACTGTGAATTACTTAGCGAAATTAACGAAGTTGATATTAATTCTGAAACCTTTGAAGAGGAATTAGTTAATATTTTCTTCACTGTTTCCGACCAAACCGCAGCTTTAAAAGTGAGACTGCGTAATCTATTGCACTTGGATGTTAAACAAACCTTGGAAGATGCCTTGGAGGAATTGAATGTACGTCGTGACCCTAAACAGTTTGTACCAAGAGATAAAGTGATATCTAATCTAGACAAGTTTCAACAAGGTAGCCTTGACGATATCAAGAAACTAAAAAATAGTTTCAATCTTAACAAGGCAGGCTTCGAGGAACTTAAAGAACAAGTTGCTGATTTATTAGACGAAATTGACAGCAAGAATTTAGAAATTAGCGATTTAAAAGAGCGGGTGAAATTACTTGAGAAAGAAGTCGATAGACCTAAGCAATTCTTGGGTAAAGGGACTTACGCCGAAATCGGGAACCGCATCAATACTTACTACTATGAAGCTTACAGAGTTCGACTTGATGCTCAAGAATGGCGTGAAACCGATACAGGATATGTGTTGGTTTACTCATTTGTTCGCGCCCCTGGTTTGACTATTGATCAGTTAGAGCAAAACAACTCAATTGCAAACATAGCTAGCCTAACTAATGCTTTGTACAAAACACTTCCTAAGTTCGATATCAATTATCAAATTGGATATCTGACTTTAACTGTAACGACAAGAGAAGCGCCTAAGAAAGATAAATCAAAAGAGGAAATTGACAAAATTTGGATTCCTGCCAGCAAATTTGAGTCTTATGTTCGTCGCTGGGAACGAGTGAGGATATCGGCTGGTAGCACTGGGGGCAAGTCACCTACAGCAAAAAATTTAGCACTGGCGATTATGAACGCTCGACAAGGGCAAGGAGAAATTCGACTCTATGACCCTCAGCATGGCTCAAAAAAAGATTACTGGGATATGCCCAAGCGTGGCACTAGTCATAAAGACAACGTTCAAGGTATCAAAGAACTATGCGAATTACTTGATGAGCGTACAAAATCCTTACAAGCTAGTCATCACTTTGTTCTTTATATCTTTGACGAAATTGATTCGACCATTGCCCAAGAACGAGAAAGTAATGGCTATTACTACTTCAAAGACAAAGTAACTTACTCACTTAAACAAGCTTCTCACCAGAACATTGGATGTATCTATATTGGTCAAAGTTGCGATGCCGATACTGTTCCGGGTATGCGTTGGAGTGATTGGACTAGCGCGGTACAACTTCATATTGGTGCTAACGCAAAACTTTGGATTAATAACCCCAAATCTGCTTTAGGTGATGCCAAAGAAACATTACTTAAACAATACGCCAAAATTCAAGAGTACTGCGACCAGAAAAATGAGGAATTGGGATTAGATATTTTCACAGATGCGACCGCTTACCGATTCGCTTTAGCCGTCCCCTTAAATGGTCTACCTAAATTTATCCAGTTACCAGACTTTGACCATTACGATTACTACGAGCTAATGAGTACAAATACTCAATTTCAAAATTCTTCTTATTATTTGAAAAATTCAGAAATTGAAGATGAAAATGAAGATTTTGAATCTACTGTCACTTGTCCTAAATGCGGTTCTACAAAAGCTAAAAAGAATGGTAGTCCTGAAGCTAATGAAGGATTTCAAAAGTATCAATGTAAAAATTGTGGACACAATTTTAAAATTGATATGAATTCAACTAACAGTAATTGACAAAATATTGACTAGTTGGCTGTATTTTTAGTTGGTACTACCAGCCAACTTTTCAGCCAACACCAGCCAACTCACAGCCAACTTCAAAGCCTGAAACCCTTGATTTTACGTTGTTGGCTAGCCAACCAACTTTCCCCTATAGGGGGTGTAGCCAACTCAGCCAACTTAGCCAACTATTAATGTTAGGAAATAAAAATTATGGCTCATTTTATCGGAAATGATTCAGTTACTTTCAATTCAGAAAAAATCATTAAGATTAACTGGAATTGTCTAGGAGAAGATAAATTATCACGTGCAGAAGTGTATTTAGAAGAAAACCATTGCATCTATCTTTATTACATTAAAGACGAAGATTACGAGTTAATTAATAATTTAATAAATGATTTTGGTTATGAGTTACTTCCAAGAGTAAAGTGAAAATTTAGTCCCAATACGGAACATATAAGGACACTTAGGGGATAATTTTCTAAACTAATAATATACCCCTATTAGTCCCTATCTGTTTGTTTAAGTCCCAAAATGGTACAATTAGGAGATAGGCTTAAAAGAGGCTCAAATGAGTAAACAAGTTTTCCCGTTTAATGTCGGTTTTGATTGTGGTAACGGACTGGTAAAACTAAAAGTGTCCGGTCACGGTCATGACTTTGAATATATCCGATTCCCTTCTTACTTTGTGGATGTGACTAAATGCCACAACGACCATCAAGGCAAGAGTCGAGTCACTTACATCACCGCGCCAGAAAATAACAAGTATGCCAAGTCTTTAGAAAATAAAGTGTGGGTGTGTGGTAACGATGCCGCAGTACTGGATGTTCGTGACCAAGTTTTTGATAATCGCAGTGATGGTAAAGTCAAACTCTCACTTCCTTTGTTTCTATCAGCAGTTGCTCAACTGCCATTAGCGCGTAAACACTGGGAATTTAGATTAGTTGCTTCCATCCATGATGCTGAAGTGTTCGCCGACCAAATGAAAGCTAATTTAGAGGGTAAACATTTAGCAAACATCAATGGTCAACTCACTACTGTAGTAATTCATGTAGTCAAAATTTTTGATGAAGGTTACATTTTTAAGCCAGTAGGTAAAGGTAATACAACACTGCTAGATATTGGCAATGGCACAACAATCATTACCAGGTTTGACAGTGAAGGTAATGTAATTTATCGTTCTATACCCTATAAATTTGGTGTTCAACATCTTTATAAAAAGATTTACGACCACACCACACTAAGAGCTATTGGACTAGACCGAGATTTAGACCTAATTCGTAGAGGGGTTGAGAGTCCCGACAATGAAAAGATTTTTTACGGTGTAGGTAAAGGTGCAATTAACATTACCAGTGCTTACAAAGAATCTCTCAAAGATTGGTCAACAGTCTACCTTAAGGAACCTATTGCAGAAGTCGATAAATTCCAATTACAAGGTGACAGAGTTGTTGTAGTTGGTGGAGGTGCTTGCCTACCATTCTTGAGTAAGAACTTTGAGAAAAAAGGTTACATTTTCAATGCTCAAGCACCATTCATGAACGTTAAAAAGTTACATGAATATGCTTGCAATAGTCTTTCGGCTGAAACTGTGGAGGCGTGAATTATGGTAGCTAAACAAGAAAGACTAAGGATAGACCTTTGGGCAAGTGTAAAGCCAATTGTAGAAGCCGAAACGAACCGAACTGGATTGACAGCACAGGAAGTTGTAAATATTGCACTAATTGATTATTTTGGTTTATCGCCAAAAGGCAAAGCCAAAATAATTGAATTAGATCCAAAAGTACAACTCACACAGGAAACTATAGAACCTGTAGAGGATACTGAAGATTACATCTAACAGCAAAGCCACTGGTAGATTAGGCGTCCCCAGTGGCTCTACTCAATCCCTCTAGCTAAGGCATTTAAAATATTATGGCATGGACTCAACGCAACGATAGCGTCCCCGGCTATTGCTACTTAATTGAAGCTGTAGGTATCAATGGTATCATTCCCGGTCGATTAGTACGTAGATGTAAAATCGGGTTATCTAAAAACCCAGAAATGAGGCTAGATGCCCTGCATAGCTCACAGCCACCATGCGACTACGTAATTTTAAAAACAATTTTTGTAGAAGACATGGCGAGTGTAGAAGACTTATTGCACAAGGATTTCAAGCACTGCAATATCAAACTGAATAAGTCCCGCGAATGGTTTGATTTGAGTCCTCTAGATTTTTGGCGCGTTCAAATGGCGTTTAACCGCTATGGTCGCGAGTATGGCTTAAGGAAAGTCAAGCCCGTACCGGTTCGCGCTGTGGTTGGTGGATTGGTGGCACTGCTAGGGATTGGGATTTTGATTGGACAGGTTGTGCGGCAAGAGCCACAACCACAAGCGGAGGTCGAGTCATGGAAGTAGCTTTTGGTCGAGTAGGTGATATTTGCGTTGATACTCCAGAGTGGTTTAATTGGTTGAAGTTTCAGCCGTCTTTTAGAGCCGTAGAAGTAGGTGGAGAATGCACATTCACCAAATCAAATGGTTACTGGCTCGCAAAAAAGTGCGTAGGCGGTCGCAGGCGGCAAATTAATGTAGGTGCGAGCGCAAAAGTAACACGCGTGGCAATTAAAGAAGCTTGCCACAATCTCAATTTGAGCGATGGTGGATGGTGGGAGTTTTTGGACTGCCGGAAAAAATCAAAAGAAGTTGCGGTGAGAAGCCGTATTCACCACACTAGCGAAGAATTTTTGGTGGCAGTGAAAAATCTGGAGCGAATTCAAGCCTTAGCCAAAAGTCGAGGTGAAGATGTGATTGCTAGAGAATTGAGCGAAACCATCAAGGAATTTTGGAAATTAAAAACTGAGTCGCTTCTGTACTAGCAGAAGGATTTTTTCTGATCGTGATTAAAATTCTAACTTGCTAGTGTGCTAGCATAACAGCACATTAGCTTTTTTATGATCATGGAAAGGCGAATTAACAAACGCACCCATAGCGATTACACCCAGAGTGCTGCATACTTGCCCAAGGATCTAGTGAAAAATTTTAAGCAGCTAACTGTAGAACTTGAATTAGGTCATAGTGAGGCAATGGAAGAAGCAATAAGAATGTGGTGTGACGCGGCTATTAAAAAGGTAAATAAAAATTGATGAGGTATCCGCGCTATCCCACAGCCGAACAAAATCTAACTTGCTTCATCCTTAGTCAAAACTTGACAGCAATGTTGTTAGATATCTCAATTGTCAGACTAGATGAGCGGACAGGAAATATTTACATCTTGGCTGGAGAAGAAACAGGTATTGTAATTACCCATAATGGCAAATGGAGGTATGACGAATGACCAAGCCTAATTTTGTAACAATGACTAAATCGGAACTTAAACACTATCTATTAGAGCATCGCAACGACACAGAAGCATTCTACGCACTTATGGACAAAATTAATGCGGAACCTAATCAAAAATTTTATACCGTAGATGAGGCAGATATATTGGAAAATTTGATTGAGACAAAGCGAAACTCGAAAGATAATCTGTGACGCAATTTGGCTTTTAGCTTACTCAACACAATTATTTTCTAATAATTAGTTTCTGGCAAACCAGAAAACCAGATTTATAAAACTACACTAGATTGCTGGACTGTAGACATTTGGATGTAGTATTACTGTTACCAGAAAACCAGAATACTGGAATACCAGATGAAAATAGTCACGGTTACGGGCTACAAAGGGGGCGTAGGGAAAAGCACCACTGCTGTACATTTGGCGACTTTCTTTAGTGATTACGGTAAAACCGTTTTGGTAGATGGTGATCCTAATCGAACTGCTTTGAGTTGGGCAAGTAGAGGGGGATTCCCTTTTGAAGCGGTCGATGAACGCCAAGCAATGAAGGTGATCAATAAAGCTGAATACGTGGTGATTGACACACCTGCTAGACCTGATTCAGATGACATGAAAGAGCTAGCAAAGGGCTGTGATTTACTCATACTGCCTACCAAGCCGGATATAGTCAGTCTAGAACCAACTTTGGAAACAATACGAGATTTGAAAGATGCTAAATACCGGGTGCTACTAACAATTGTTCCCCCATATCCCAGTAAAGAAGGGGAGAACTTACGTCAAGAACTCAAATCTGGGGGTGTTCCCGTTTTCAAAAGCATGATTCGGCGTACAGTTGGCTTTGAAAAAGCGGCACACGCGGGTATTCCCATTAAAGACCTTGATGAAGAACGCTTAAGAAGTGCTTGGGAAGATTATTTGAATTTTGGTAATGAGGTTATGGAGGTTTTGAGATGAGTAAGTATGGGGACTTAATAAAGAAAGCCAGAGAACCAGAAAACCAAAATTCTGGTAAACCAGAAGACCATCAAGCACCCCAAGAAGACCCAGAAGTTAACCTGTGTGTGAAAGTGCCGTTGTCACTGCGTCGTCACTGGGCATCAGAATCAAAGCGTACTGGGGTTAGTATGACCTCAATCATTATTGAGACATTGAAGGCAAAGTTTGGTGAGCCAGAATAAAACCTATTGGGCTAACTGTGCTTTTTGTAAACAAGCTCTAAATTCAGCTTCTGAATATTGTTCTATGTTTCTTGCTGTAGAATCTGCAAAATCCGTAAACACATTATCAGAACCGTCAATTGTCGTTTCACGTAACTTATTGACTTGTTTTTGGCTTTGAAGTTTTGCCTCATGGCAGGCATTTATAGCCGTCTGTATTGCTAACTGTTTTTGTTGAGCTTGCTCTAACTGTTTCTGTCGCAATTGTTCTAACTGTTTTTGTTGCCATTGCTTTTGATATATGTCGTAATCTGTAGGAGTAGGTTGAGTTGTTTGAGAAAATTCTTGATTTATTTTTTCTGTTGATTCTGGTGCAACAATCACGTCAGTTTCTGATGTTACTGTGGGTGAAGATTTTATAACTGATTCCGTTGGTAATTGAGTTTTACTCGTGTTTGCGACAGAATTAAACTTTGTACCTATATAAAAAGCAACAACAACACAGATAATAAAACCAGAGAGAGTAAAGAATAAAGCGCTTTTTTTCATTTGTTTTATCACAATTAATACTAGTTTTGTTTACTAAAATTCTTTGAATCAATCCGGTTATACTTTGTCGGTATATTTATCAAAGGTCAGATCAGGTGTAGGCTGTGATACAGGGTCTACAGTTGAGACAATGAAGATAAACAGGCACGGGAAAGCGAAAATCCTTACACAAGAAGAAATACAACTACTTTTTAATGAAGGTTTTCAATCTGACCGTGACCGAGCTTTGTTCGGTGTTTGCTTGTATACAGCTTGTCGCATCAATGAAGCATGTACTCTTAACACCCTGGATGTTTACGATAAGAAAATGCGTGTTAGGGGTGAAATTATCTTCCGTAGAAACAACACTAAAGGTAAATTAGCAGCTAGGGCAGTACCCGTAATTGAAGAGTTAAGGGGACTTTTGGTAAAGTACCAACCTGATAGCCGCGATGGTTTTTTATTTCCTGGCAGGCATGGTAGGGGACACATTAATCCTGAATCAGCCTCTAGGATACTGCGTGAAACTTGTGAAATGCTTGGTTTTGAAGGAGTTAGCACTCATAGCTTCAGACGGACGGCATTAACTCAGATGAGTAATGCTGGTATACCGTTAAGAATTATTCAGGAAGTCTCAGGGCATAGGAACTTAGAAGAATTGCAGAAGTATTTAGAAGTTAGACCGGAACAGGTGAAGGGTGCGGTGTCATCGTTGTCGATGTTGGGGCATGTGGGTAATGATTACGTCAGGAAATCGTCTTTTGTTGACGTAGACTCTATACCTGATACAGAAAGGGTTTCTAGGGATTAGCAAAAAATAATAACTCTCTGAATATAAATTTTGCAATTTAGTAAAAAACGCTATTTCATTAAAATAGATAAAAATCAACAAATTATTACTTTATGGATTGGAATAGTTTATCATCGGGCTTAGTAGGAACTCTTATTGGAGTTATTCTTAGTTCTTTCATGTCTTATTTTGGCATGGTAAGAGAAGCAAGAAACTTGCGAATAATGCTATCTAGAGAGATAGAAGAAAATATGAATACATTATCTCAAACTTATACTAATGCTCATACTATATCTAAAACTGAAATAGATTTTCCAAGTTTTAGATTTTTAATTTGGGATTTTGGAGCGACTAAAGCTCCTTCATTCTTACATACAAATGAAATAAATAAGGTAGAACTTTTTTATAGACGATTACGAGAAATTTCCGAAGCTAAAAGTAAGGTTAACAATGTTAGTCCTGAAGTTAAAGCAGCGATTATTAGGTTTTTTAGTGAACAAGGTTCTGAATTAGGAAACACATTAAATCCTATAGGAAAACAAAATTTAAATTTTTTAAATTATTACTTTCTTGTTTCAAAAAGAAAAGGAAATACAATAGGAGAAAGTAATTATCATCATGTTTATCGACAAGGATTTTATATTCGCAAAAGTTATGGTCAAATGCCTTATATAAAAAGAATAATTGAAATGATGAAAGATATTATTTATCAAATATGGTATATGTAAAATTTTTAGTAATTAAATCACCATCGACTGCATAATATAGGTAGTATCATCCATATAAGATTGATAACATTAACATCAAAGTGTTGACGGCTATCTATCCTACCAAGTCGTCAGCACTTTTTGTCGCTAATGTTGTATAGAAAGGTTTTTATACTAAGTACAGAATAAAGAAAAAATAACTTTGTCCACTATCTTGACATCTGTACAAAGTTCAGTTACCTTAGAAGTGTACAAAGTTCAGTGGACAAAGTTAGTAATGAAATCCTACACTAAGTTTACATCTCAAATCAGAACCGAGTGGGTTAGAGGCTGGGTTAGCGAATTTCTAAAAGGGCTTGAGACAGCCACCGATATCAAAGAATATTGCCAAGCCAAAAAGGATGAACTAATAGCCAAAATCAAAGAAAAGCCCAGTAAAAATGCTTCAGAAAATTCATGGATGAATACCGCTAATCGCTATATGGGTGATGTTCGTAAAGCTGTACTAGCTTGGCAAGATTCCATCACTTTAGATGAAACAAACAGTTACCTAGTTAAAGTTCAAGAAGACCCAGAACCAAAACAACAGCATTTAGCTTTGCTCTACATGAACTTTGACAAGGACTTCCACACCAAACGCATGGAAGCTACCAACGAACGCAAGAAGGAGCAACGCAGTAATTTAGAATCAATTAATTGTGTTGATGCTTACCAAGAAACAATAGATAAGTTGCTGGAATCGACCGACCACAGAAAATTAGTTGTTGGTTTAATTGCGGCTACTGGCAGAAGACCAAGTGAAATTTTTAAGACTGCCGAATTCAAACAAGTAGGGCAGTTTGAGGTTATATTCACTGGTCAAATCAAAGCCAAAGGTAACGAAAGAGCTTACCCCACATACACACTTGTAGAGTCTGCAAAAGTCGTTGATGGATTGGCTAGACTGCGAAGAATGCCTGAAATCAAAGAATTAAAACGCCAAACATTAGCTGAGATTGACAGTGGTAAAAACCACAGAATGAATGATTGTGTTCGAGAATTTTTCTCACCCTTAATCAATCCTCCAGCAGGCGAAAAAGAATTATCAGCTAAAAATTTACGGGCTAGCTATGCAGCAATAGCCATCTATTTATTTTGTCCTTGGAGTATGTCACCAAACCTCTTTATCACTGAAAGATTGGGGCATACATCAGACGCTACAGCCACAAACTATGAAGATTACCAAGTATGTAGCCCAGACGGAAAACCACTGACCAGAGGGACTTGGGTTGAGCGTCTTACCGAAGAAATGAGCAAAGCTACAGAAACTATCATTGTACAGCCACGAGTAAGAATGACTCAAACAGCTAAAGACGCTATTGAAGACCAAGAATTTTTACCCTTTGCTGACCAAGTTAGCCGCATGGAAGAGTTAATCAGATTAGCTCGAATTGGTAAGCAATTTGAAGAGGGAAAATTAGTTAAAGAAGTTGTGACAGTGATTAATAATCCTGTCAAAAACCAAGAAAAAAATCAAGTAGATGAACCAATTGAAAAAACCGTGGAAGCCTTAGATGTGGAAGATGAAGAAATGATTGAAATTGTCAAAGCAAAAGCAACTAAAAAGAGTTCCGAACCTAGACCAAAAATTAATGTAGAAGAATTAAGCAATGCAGATTTATTTGGTTCTCACGCTCCTAACACTGGTTTAGAAAAAATTCGTAGGGCAGTAGAAGCTATAAAAGCCTACAACGAACGCCAATATGGAAAAGATGATAAATGGGCGATTAATACCAAAGTTCTCAAAGATTTAACCAAGTGCCGTACTAAAATTGTTGAAGATTATCTCAAGTCTGATGAGGGTAGAATCAACGTTATTGATTACAATTTGGCTAATCAATTCACCTATCAGCACAATAGAGGTAAAGGAAATATCAGTGATTTTGTAAAATTAGTTTAATTTATATGCCCACTCCGAATGAGTGGGATTTTAAAATTATGAAAAATGATGTTTTGTCATACACACAATGTGAAGCTTTAGTATTACTTGCGGCTGGATATACCGATGAAGAAGTTGCAGCAAAAACAGTGGTTGCTAAAAGCACAATTGCACGTTGGAGAAAATCACCAGAATTTGAAAGATTGCTAAAGCAAGCCCAATTAAAATACATAGATTCAGCACTTGCAGAACTAGTTAAAGGTGCTAAAGAAGCGGTTAAAGAATTAAATAATATAATCACAGATCCAGATGTACCAAGCCGGACTAAAGTAAGCGCTATTAGCGTTTTATTAACACACATTGTAAAAATGAGAGAGATGGATTTAGAAGAAAGATTAGAACGTATAGAGGTAATACTAGATGGGAATCACCAAAGCGAAATTGCAGAAATTAGAGCAAAAAATTAAATCACAATTAATATCAAATAATTCATTAAAATCTGTACCTAGAAATTGGGAAGAATTTGTAAGGCTAACCACTATTAGAAGTGGTGGTGAAATGGTCAAATTTGAACCGTACGACTACCAGATGTTACTAGTTAAATTAATGCAACAACATTCAAATGTAGTTGTAGTTAAATCACGTCAATTAGGAACTACACAAGCGATTGTTAGTAAATTTTTACACGATGGATGCTTAAATGCTGCTAGCAGTTCAGTTTGTTTCATGAGGAATTCTGATGATGTAGGTAGTCTCAGCCGTCGTGTAAAACAAATGTTAGAAGGCTTGCAAGAATATGTTTTACCAGCGAACGATAGTGTAGGCTATATAAAATTAAAAAATCTTGGTGATCTGTACATTAAAAATAGCTCTAAAGAGGGTATTCGTTCGCTAGATTCAATTACAAATCAGCTTTATGATGAATCAGCTTTCATAGAGCGAATAGAACAGATTTATGGGGCTTCTAGTGCTGCTTCTGCATTAGTAGGTGATTCTGTAAGCAAAATTATTGTTAGTACTCCAAGCGCTAAATCAGGTTGGTACTGGAGTAAATTATCTGAAAATAATGAAGAAGATGTAGAGGAAATTTGCAAGCGTGTAGCTTCTGGCGAGCTATGGCGGAATTTACCAGGATTCTATTATTGGATTGATAAAGCTGGTGTTTGTAAGGTAGTGCTTCATTGGCGTTGTCACCCTATTTACTCAAAAATTGATAAAGAATATGAAGGCGGTTATTTAGCTTACAGAATGAAACAGGATTCTGTAGATGAAGAGATAGCGCTAAGAGAATATGATTTAAGATTTATCGATAGTTCTGTTAGTGTCTTCACGTCAGAAATAGTTAATAAAAATGCCGTTGGAACAACAGAAACAGAACGTGATAATGAAGCTACTTATTATTGTGGTCTAGATTGTTCTACGTTCGGAAGTGACTACACAGTATTCACGGTATTAAAATTTAAAAATGGTAAATATTCGTTGGTTTACCATTACCGTAAAAGGCAGGAAACAAGTGAGTTACACATTTATAAGATAGGTAAAATTATCAAAGTGTTTAAGCCTGAAAAAGTAGCAATTGAAACAACTGGAGGGGTGGGGCATTTATACTTGGAACAGTTAAGCCGTGAACATACGAATACAAGATTTGAAGCAATCCACACGAGCCAAGATAGTAAAATTACTATGGTTTCTACACTTGTATTAGCACTTGAAAAAGAAGCTTTAGAATACCCACCAAATAGTCCATTAATTGAAGAGTGTTTGAGTTTCAGGAGGCAAGGAAATAAATTAGAAGCAGCAAGCGGTAAGCATGATGATATGCTAATGAGTACATGTTTTGCCTTAGCAATTTCACCATTTAACAAGCAACAAAGGTATTATATAGATGTCTCTAAAATAAAGGTTGTTGAGTAATGTATCATCCTGGTGTTACTTCAATTTTGCAAAAGCCAAAAAAATATAAGATAGGCTTTAATTGCTTGATTGGTGTTTGTTTACAATCTAATGGTGTAGCATTTAGTATTGTTGGATTTGATAAACATGATAATAAAATTGAATTATTAAAAACTTGGAATAGTCCAATAGCATCAAAAGAAAAATTGCTTTTAAATTTAAGAGAATATCTTGAGAATTATCTTTTTGATGATGATGAAGATGTGAAATTTCTACAATCACTATTTGAACTTAGTGATGAAGATAAAAAAAATGCATATATGATGGAAAAAAAGATATCCATCGATGATATTGGCAGAAAGATAAATACTTTTTTTATTACGAATACAAAATCATTAGAAAAAGATTTAAAATTTTTAGAAATCAATAACAATCAAGCACACTTTTCTAGGAAAATAATCGAGTGTAAATCAAATCTGCAAATTTCACCAGCATTAATGCTATGCGGCTTGAATGATGGATTAATAGCTATATCTCAAGAAATTGATTTAGATTTGATCAAGCATGAGATAGAAAGCATTAATTTAGAAAAAATGATTCAATCACCTTTAGGTATAGCATTACATCAAAGCTTTGGTGAATTAATGTATTTAAAAGGTATTGGAAAAATGCCTTATATACATCAAATTTCATTATCTGTACTCTAGCCCCAACCTTCCCTTACTTATATGCTCTCTTGCCCCTTTGCCGTGTGTGGAGGGGTTATTTGTTGTGTAGTAGAAGCGATAAACCTACGGTTCGCAACGCGATCACACCAGCAGACTAATTTAAGTAGAAAAAACATATTGAGTGTTAATTAATACGTAAAAAAAATCTCATGGTTGGCAAAAAAAGCATACTACTTAGCATACCGTGAGCATACTACAACTGACCTCAAACCCTAGTGGTTAAGGGTTTCTTAAAAAATGGGGTATATAGGGGTTAGGCACGAAATTACATAGATACGCAATATGCAGTAAATTTACACACACTCATTCGCCAAGTGGTATATCTGTACTATAAAGCTGGCGAATTTGACACTTTCTCGAAACTGGCGGCAGCGGT
>NZ_JCACKS010000270.1:0-24907 GCF_059505505.1 Pelatocladus sp.
ATTGGTCATTGGTCATTGGTCATTGGTCATTGGTCATTGGTCATTGGTCATTGGTACTAATGACCTTTGATAAAACTTTACCGGATTATCATCAAGGATTGATGACAATCCATTGGTTTATATTGTTAAACTTTCAAAGTTAACAATAACCACAGCAGTAGCCTAAACCAGATTTTCTCGAAAACTTAGATGATTTGTAATCTAACTTACATTTCATATAAAGCTTACCTGTTCTTAAACTTTGAATATTAAATTAACCAAGTAACACTTAATAATATTTGCCCTCTAAGTTAAGTAGGCGCAAATAAATATTACTATGTTAAGAAATATAAAATTGTTGAAACCCTTACCAATGACAAATGACGACCCTCACGAGTTAGCTTTATTTGTGCTGACGGATTTAAACCGTGCTTTATGTGTAATCAATCAAATGTTTTTTAAGACAATTTCCTGCATTAGCAACAAATAAAGTTTAGAAAGCAGATAATTCTCATTAATAACGACAACAGGTGAAGAATTTTTGCAAACTCGTCAAGTCCTAATCTACTCGAATTACTTTACAAAGACCAGTGATGATCTGCCAAATTTGCGGTTTTTATCGTTGCCATAATTAAAGTTAATTGATAATGATTCTCAATTAATGTATAATGCAATAATAGTTAATCAAGAATTAGGCAATTAACAGCATGCTTGAATTAGTTTTGCTGCTTATTTGCTAGTAAACTTTGTAGTAACCCTTTTATTTTGAAACTATAAAATTTACTTCACAGATTAGTTACAAAAGTACAAACTTCTCCAAAGAATATTTTTTATTAATTTTTTATATGCCTGTAAATATGTACGACATATACACCTACAATTATCCCTGATTCATATCTAACTAAATCAACTACATGGTTATAAGCATTATCACAAAAAGTTACTTTTGGAGTAATTTATATTTATTTTGTTTAAAAGTCAAATAAATAAGTATTTTCTGAATCTACAAAAATTTTCCACACCCGACATTTATCTTTTGGTCTAAATTAATGCTTCCTAACACTAACTAGCTTTACGTTCGATAAATTGAGTTACGAGTTTACATCTGTGAAAAATAAAATACTAACACAGCTATTAACTTTAGTTATCTATCTAATCTCTTTGAGTTGCTAATAATCCTAACCCAACAACACCAATGATTTATTCCAGCAGTCGCACACAAAATTCAATTGTATCCCATAAGTCTAGCTTATCATCAAATTTACCCCAAAGAATCTTTACTCGCAGAGAAGTTATTCCAGCTCGTAATGATGTGTTATGGCGAATCGAGCGTGGAGCAGTGCGTACCTTGACTTGGAGCGAAGATGGAACATTCATTACTTTGGGCTATTGGGGACCAGAGGATTTAATTGGTTATCCTCTTTCTAGAGTCAAGCCTTACCAAATAGAATGTTTAACTAGTGTAGAAGTGAGTGTAGTACCACCGCATCATTGGAATCAAGATGTCAATGCTCTCATAACTCATATTCAACAAGCAGAGGAACTTTTAAGTATTGTACATAGAAAACCAATTTCCCTACGTTTGTGGCAATTTTTGGTTTGGCTAAGTGAAAAATTTGGCCGGGATGTAGAACAGGGTAAGCTGATTGAACTTAATGTTACTCATCAAGAGATGGCAGAAGTATTAAACACAACGAGAGTGACAGTAACTCGCCTTCTCCAACAATTTGAGGAAGAAGGTAACTTGCTACGTCATAAACGCAGAATTATTTTATGTTTACCAAATAAAGTAATTAAATAACAATTAAAAATAGCGGTGGGTACTTGCGTTAATCACCGCTTCTTTTGGTACAATTGTTACTGAAAATCATGGTTCTAACTCAACTGAATTTAATTAATAATTTATTTGAGCAAATATACCACGATTTACCCAGTAGGTGTGAGTGAGACTAAACAAAATGACAAAACCATTCAGGAACGCCCTTAAGCTGAGTCCGCTTGTTTTTGCTGCCACATTATTGGCAGCCAATAGTGCATTTGCAGCAGAAGTAAACCAAGAAATCAATCAAGACGTAACTTCTGTAACTCAGTTATCCCAAGGATCAACTGAAGGCATGAGCCAAGTAACATCTGTTTCTCAGTTTTCTGATGTACAGCCTACAGACTGGGCATTCCAAGCATTACAGTCTTTAGTAGAGCGCTACGGTTGTATTGCAGGTTATCCCAACGGTACTTATCGTGGGAATCGTCCCATGACCCGTTATGAATTCGCCGCAGGTTTGAATGCTTGTTTGGATCGGGTTAATGAACTGATTGCTACAGCAACAGCTGAATTGGTAACAAAGGAAGACTTGGCTACCCTACAGCGTTTGCAAGAAGAATTTTCTGCGGAACTAGCTACTTTGCGCGGTCGTGTAGATGCTTTAGAAGCTCGCACTGCTGAGTTGGAAGCAAATCAGTTTTCCACTACTACAAAGTTAGTTGGGGAAGCTGTCTTCAACTTTGGTGGAGCTTTTGGAGATGAGAAAGCTAACGGTAGTGGCGATGATGTAGATGACAATTTTACTTTCTCAGACCGAGTTCGCTTGAGTTTGAACAGTAGCTTCATGGGTACAGACCAACTGCAAATCCGTTTACAGGCTGGCAATATACCTAACTTTGGATCAGCAACCGGGACTAACATGGCCCGCCTCGCCTATGATAATAATACTGGTAACGACGTTGAAATCGATAAAATCAACTACGCTTTCAACCTCAGTGATTCTATTCGTATTAAGGTAGACGCTAATAACGGTGAGTTCTACGAAAACGTTCCTAACTTCTCTGAATTTTCTAGTTCAGGAAGAGGCGCGATTTCCCGCTATGGTCGCTTCAGCCCTATTTATCGCCAAGGTTCCGGTGGTGCTGGTCTAACCGTTAATTTCCAACCTCCAGGATCAGCATTCAGTGCGTCTGTGGGTTATCTAGCTGGTGGAAGTAATAACGTAGCTAGTAGTCCTCTTGATGGAGCTGGTCTATTTGATGGTAACTATGCTGCTCTTGCTCAACTTGCTTTCCAACCAAATGGAGCATTCAATATTGGTTTAACTTACGTTCGCAGTTATCAAAATAGTGTTGGCGGTGTTAGCCTATTTGGATCTACAGGTAGTGCAAATGCCAACCAACCTTTTGGTAATGGTATTGCTACTGCTGCAAACCACTATGGTGCAGAAGTTAACTTCAAGCCCAGTTCTAAGTTCACTGTCGGTGGTTGGGCAGGTTTCACTAATGCAGAAGCTAAGAGTGGTCCTAATGAAGGTGACAATGCGGATGCTTTCTATTGGATGGCTAACGTCGCTTTCAAAGACTTCGGTAAAGAGGGTAACTTGCTTGGTTTTCAGTTTGGTCAACCACCTAAAGTTACTGATAATGACATCGGTGCGCGTGAAGATGATGACAATTCTTATCACATAGAAGCGCTCTATCGTTACCAGTTGACCGACAATATTGCTTTCACTCCAGGTGTGTTGGTCATCTTAAATCCTGAGCATAATGACAACAACGATACAGTTTATGTAGGTACACTTCGCACTACCTTCACTTTCTAATTAAGTAGGTAGGCGTAATTAAACATAAGATCAAATCTCACCCTCAATCCCTCTCCTTAATAAGGGGAGGAGGGTGAGGTTTTATATTTAATTTGACCTACTTACTTAGTTGTTATGTTAGTCTTTGTTTCAAATAACTAACAAGCAACTACGTATTAAGAATAAAAAAAGTTATCCCCGCCTGTGTGCGGGGTTTTTTTTATCATAATTAGGTCTAATTACATAGTTGGTGATGAATAACTCCTTACCTTTAGCAGCACTACTTTGTTTGTAGTTATTCATTCCATACTGTAATTCCCACTCAAACAAATTAGAGTCTTGAAAATTTTCTCTAATTTTAGGTGAGTCATCGTAAGTTATTAGCCAACGGTGATGACATTGTATCACCAATTCAGCAAAACTCTGATGCTCAAAAGAGGTGTGTAAATTTCCATCTTTACCATACAACTTGGATTTAGTAGCAGCAAAATAAGGGGGGTCTAAAAATATAAATACATCTTGACCGTCTGCGGGTAATAGTTCCTTATAATCTAAATTAGTAATCTTTACATCTGCTGTTAAAATTTTTTCTAATTTCTCTAGACGGTCTATCGACGAGTAAGTAAAGCGTTTATGAAAAGCTTGCTCAGAAAATCCTCCAGATTCTACAGTCCCAGAAAAAGTAATTCTATTGAGAATAAAAAAGCGTACTGCTCTATCAAAATCAGATAAATGATTGGTATCTACACTAGTTAATTCCTCAAATAATAACTTACCATCTGTGTATTTATCTTTAACACGACGTATTTCTTTCACTAGCTGAGGTAGATGAGATTGAGTAGATTTCCAAAACAGAAATAGTTCGCGGTTTAAATCGTTAATCCAGATTTTTAGGTGAGGAAATTTTTGCCTTAAGTAAATAAAAACAGAACCGCCACCCACAAAAGGTTCTCGAAACTCAGAAAAACTATCTGGTAAGTATTCGGCTATTTGGTTAATGGCTTTTGACTTACCACCAGGGTAACGTAGTGGACTTTTTATCATAATTGTTGTAGCCAATAACATTTATAAGTTTAAATAATCAAACGATTATGTACTTAATTGTCTTGGCTACTGAAATTGGACGGCGGGCGATCGCTACTCCAAGCCCACCAGACACAACCACAGTGACAGTGGTAGAATTCTTGCCATTTGCGTCGGTATTCCTCTGTAATTACGGGCGAACGGCGATTAATCCAAACTTGTGCAGCTTCCAAACTGCTAGCATGACATGTGGGACAGCAAAATTCACGAGCATGAATTGCTTTATTAGTCCATTCCGGTGGGATGGGAGCAAAAGCCTCTATGGTCATTAGTTATTAGTGATTAGTCATTAGTCAAGAGTCATTGGTCAAGAGTCAATTATTATCAAAACTGGTATTTTAGAATCCGATAGCTTAGGTATTCTTAAGCATATATCAAAAAAATCATACAGGCTGATGATACCTTACAGCTTAGTAAACCCGTTCCCCGTTCTCCGTTCCTCGTCATAATTTATGGAGCCAATTGCCGAAATTCGCCGTTTATATGATGTTATGCCTGCTTCTGGTCGAATTATGACCAAAATTCTGAGTAAATCGGAGCAAACAAAAGTAATTGATGTTTCCTTTCCTTTACCTTGGAATCGGGAACGACCAATATATATTAATTTTAATTTGTGGCGTCGGTTGACGAAACCACAACGAGATTTGATACTATTGCGGACAGTTTGTTGGTTGACAGGGATAAGGTGGTTGAAACCAGATATTTATCAAGGCATAGCCATAGCTGGAATCTTGGGCGCATTGGTAGAATTTTGGCAAACAGATCCGGTAGGTGTTGTTGTTGCTGGTGGATTGACCACTTTGGCAGCATATCGTATTACTGCTATCAACCGTTCTCAACACTCAGAGTTAAACGCTGATGAAGCCGCAATTAAAGTAGCACAGCGCCGTGGTTACTCAGAAACTGAAGCAGCACAGCATTTGTTGTCTGCGATTGAGACAGTTACAAAAATAGAAGGGCGTAATGTCCTAAATTTCCATGAATTAATCCGTTGTCAAAATTTGCGGGCGATCGCTGGTTTGTCTTCAGTGGGTGTGCCAAATCAATTCTAAATTAGGAATTACAGTGATAAAGCTTATACTCATAACCGTTAATTGCTGGTAAGCTTTGGGTGTGCTTAACACAATTTTTGATTGCTTCTGGTTCAGCAGCACGAAAGTTCACTAACCATAAGTCAAGGGGACGGGGTAGATTTTCTAAGGAATTTTGGAGAGTAGTAGAAGCATTAGTATGTTTGTCTTTATGAGCTAAAAGGAATTTTGGAGACAGAGAAACACTATTGTGAAACTTAAATTCTCTAGCAACTCCCATCATTTCACCAATTTGTACATGAGTTTTTTGGGTAGTCGCAATCAATATCGGCACTTTAGATGTATTTTGAATCAGTTCTATAAATAAATCTGGACGGTAATATTTTTGATACCCTAAATTACAAATAACTGTGATAGCACTGATAAAGCCAATTATCCAGATAATTAGCACAGACATTTTTCCCGTTACTCCCCACCTTGTTGTCTTTCCTGGGGGAATATTCCAACTAATTGCTAAACTCGCCCCTACTAAAACCACTACCGCAGGAAAGTACACGAAATTATAACGAGCACCTCTAGTGAGATCAATCCCAAGAAAATAAGTAAAGCAAAAGAATAAAGCGATCGCACTCACAATTACACCAGCAAACATTTGTGTAATTATGCGGCTTTGTGGTTTTTGCAGCTCAGTTTTAAAACCATTAACAAAAATTGGTATTGCCCAAACCAAGAAGATAGCCATTACCAATCCAGAAGCAATTACCACTGCTAGCTGTGGTGATTCCACGGGTAGTAAAACAATCATCGTAATCCAGGCTGCCATAGCTTGAAAAATTGGGCTAATCCAAGCAATACCGATGCGATCGCCTTGAATCCAATTTGTTAACTTATCACCATAAGCATTATGTAAAAATGCTGGTATCCAAACTATACCCCCGATCAAACTGCCAAGAGCAACAGCATAAATGCGCCCCCAAGGAGGAGAGAAGACAGACACAGAGAACTTGAGACGCGGAAGACTGAGAAAACGCAGAGGAGGAAGCTTTGCTGACGCCTGCGAAGATGTGGAGAAGGGGAGATGCGGTGATGGAGAGAGTGTATCATCTTTATTTCCTATATCTCCGTGTCTCTGTGTCTCCGTAACTTCTTCACCATGTCCCCCTGTCGCCGTGTCTGTTTGTCTCCACTTTTCCCAAGCGAGAAAAATTAGCACAACAGCTTCAGTAAGCAGCGTGAGTGCAAAGAAATAATGAGTTGCTACACCCAAAGCATTAATTCCTATCCAAGCAAAGACTAACCAAACGGGTAACTGATTACGCTTTTGGATGTGGCGCGTGGTAACTACTAAGCAAGCCAGAGAAGCAATTACCCACAAAATAGCTAAAGTATAGTGACGAGCTTCTTGAGCCAAAAAGATGCCGTAGGGTGAAATAGCCATGATTGCAGCAGCTAAATGACTCACCAAACGCGAACGAAAAGCCAGCCAGCTTAAACCATAAATAGCAGGAATGGATATTGCCCCAAAAATAGCAGCAAGCGATCGCGCTCCCCATAATGAAACTAAACCTGCTTGTGTGGGAAACAACTTTACCCACAGGTGAGTTAGCACAAAATATAAAGGTGGATGATTGCTTTCACTAAATAAGTGTGTTAATACATCCTGAATTGTTGCACCTGGCTGGGGTTGTAGTGGCTGTAATAAAACATCAATTGCGATCGGTTGATTTAACGGTACTGGCAAAAAACTATTTCCCAGACTGAATACTAAAGTAGAAAATTCGTCTGTCCAAGGGGGTTTTGCTGTCAAATTGATTAAGCGCAAACCGACACCGATGAACAGCCAAACCAAGAGCAAACAAGGGTGAAACCAACGGGGATATGGTGGAGCCGCCATCACATTGAATATTGAATATTAAGTATCAGACGTGAAATTTTGAATTAAAGTTCAATTCAACATCCTACCCTGAATCGTTCAGAATGCCTCATCTCTCTAGAGAGTGGAAGTGAATGAGCAATTGAGCATACCTGGGTAATATTTATTACCTACTAACCACTAACAAATATAAAAAATACATCTCTAGCAGCAAGATTTAAATTAATTTTTATTTGTAAATTAATAGAAATATAATTTGGAGTTAATTTTATGGTTTTATCACAATCATCATCTGCAAATACTACACAAGAGTTAACTATTGAAGGAATTACAGAACCAACTATCCTTGCTTACTTTCAAACCTTAAATGCAGGAGATTTTAATGCTACTGCTAATTTATTTGCAAATGATGGTGTCATGCATCCGCCATTTGAATCTGGAATAGTAGGACCAGAGGCGATCGTTAATTATTTAAACAAAGAAGCTTTAGGTATTGAAGCTTCTCCTCAGCAAGGAATATTTGAAACTATAGAAGAAGATTTAATCCAATTTCAAGTGACAGGAAAAGCACAAACTTCTTGGTGTGGTGTCAACGTTCTATGGCAATTTGTTATCAACCAGGAGCGAGAAATTCTTTATACCAAAATCAAACTGTTAGCTTCTCCCCAAGAATTGCTGAAAATGCAACGAAATTAATTGATAGAAATTGAGAAAGCCAGATCCCCAATTTCTTCTGTGAAGTGGGGATCTTATTGTTAGCCAATAAGCCAGCAACCACTAATCACTAAAGGTGACATACTCCCATCGCTGATTGCAAGCACTTGCAGTGTGGGCTTCTCACCTAATCCGATGCTTGCTGAATTTACGTATGGTTTAGTCATCTTAACATATTTTTATTTTTTGATAAATACCACCTATAAATCAAATAATTTTTGCAAAAGTTATTAATTTAATTAATATTTCTTAATATGGAGATTCGTCAAAAATATACTTACTTCAAGTGGATATGATATTAAGCAGTTTCTGGCACACTCACTTGTAGCTTGAGACAGTTGTAACCATCAATCTGTAACTTGTACTCGACTTTATCCATGAGACGATTCATAATGAGCCAACCATAGCCACCTTCTTTTTTGTCGTTGGGGCTAGGAGGTAAATAGTTGGATAAGTCGAAACCTTCACCACGATCCCAAATTTCTAGGGCGATATCCCGGTCTTTTAATTCTAAACGGATTAAAACTGGTAAATAAGGCTGCTCTTTATGGGCATGACGTACAACGTTGGAATAAGCTTCTACCAAAGCCAATCGTAGACGACTTGATTGTCGTGACCAATCAATCGATTCTTTGAACTGGACTTCTAAGCATCCCAATAACCAGTTTTCGACGATACCTAAAAACTTCAGGTCGCTTGGTATATGAAGTTCACTTTTCATTGCTTAAAAAACCTCCAGTGAAAGTATGGTCTGGTCATCTTCTTGAATATGGTTGTCAGCCTGAATACGAGCTAACAATTTATTGAGAGATAATGGTTGAGTTTCTTGTTGCAAGAGTTGCCAAAGACCATCAAGATGTAGCATGGAACGATAATTTGGCTTGATCTCATTGAGTGAATCTTCGGCTGTATGACTCTTTTTTATCACTGTGGCTTCAGTAATTCCATCACTGGTAAACAGTAGGACATCTTTAGGAGCAAGAAACAATTGACCAAAATCTGCTTGCCATTTTGGTAGAATACCCAAGGGAATACTACGTATTTTTAGGTAGTTGGGATTTTCTGTGTCAGTGTTGCCAGACCACAGCAGAGGATAAATATGACCTGCATTAGCATAAACAAATTCTCTGGTAGTGGGAGTATATCGGGCTAAGATGAGAGTGATAAAGTAATTGCTACTAACTAAGTCATCACCTAAAGCTTTATTAAGATTTTGAATCACCACGTTTGGCATGGCTGGTGTTTCTTGAGATAATTCACGACGTAACACCGAGATTGCACTAGCCATAAACAAAGCAGCCGGAACTCCTTTGCCGGAAACATCACCTACTGCTAACCATAAATCTCCTTTAGGATGGACAAACACTTCAAAAAAATCTCCCCCGACTTCACGAGCGGGGTAACAGCAAGCTTGTACCTTTGCATCTTTGATATCAGGTAAGCTTTGGCGCAGTAGATTATTTTGAATTTGACGAGCAACCTCTAACTCAGTTCGGATCTGCTCTTGCTTTTCCTGAAGACTTTGGTAGAGTTTTGCCTGAGAAAGGGCTAGAGCTGCTTGTTCAGCGACACCTGTAATTAGCTGGATGTCTTCATCTGGCCAAGGGCGATCGCGTCCTGATTGATAGAGAGCCAGAATTGCAAGCAGATGTTGCTGATAAGTAAGTGGCACAGCTAGTTGGTAACAAGGATGATCATGGTACGTATATTGACTATGCTGATAATGCTGAGTTTCGAGAACTTTTTCAATCAAAAGACTGGCATCGAAAGCTTCACACGAACAAGGAGTTTTAGAATCTAAATAGTAGAACTCATTTGATGTCAAGCAATTGCTTTCTACTGGTCTAAGCAAGCAATAACTAGTTTTAAAAGACTGACCAATCGTAGCAACAATTTTCTCCAACATGCTGGAGTAGTCTAGAGACTCGCGGATTGCAGTGGTGACAGCATTAAATAATGATTCTCGTCGTAGGGCGCGACGTAACTCTTGAGTACGCTTTTTGACTAGTCGATAGGTGTCTGCTGCTTGCTCGACAATTACTTTGAGTCGATCAGGTTTCCAAGGTTTAGTAATATATTTGAAGACTTGACCAGAGTTAATGGCATCAACTAGATCTTCAACATCAGTAAAACCAGTTAGCAAGATGCGCATCGTATCAGGAAAACGCTCTACCGTCAAGCTCAAAAATTCGGTGCCATTCATCTCTGGCATTCTTTGGTCAGAGATAATCACAGCCATTTCGCCTTCTTTTTCCAAAATTTCCAGTGCTTTCAAGGCGTGATTTGCTCTGTACACTTGAAAGTCTCGCCTAAAAGTCCGGTAGAGTAATTCTAAGTTGTCTGGCTCATCATCTACCACCATCAATTTAAGTTTTTCGACATCTGTCCCAGTCATATTTGACTTCACTATTCCAGATATTTTAATGACAAGATGGCGTAATGGCATCTATTACACCTAATCGTCATTTGAACGCTAAGAAAGACTTTATTCAAGATAATTGACTCATTTTTAACACATATTTGTGAGAAAAACTTAGTATATTTACTTATAGCAAATAGCAATTTCAAACTATTGCACACGTGTTTTTCTGGCTTATCCCACTAATCCAGAGCGCAAAGCTCTAACTGCCGCTTGGGTACGGTCGTCAGCACAAAGTTTGTTTAAAATATTACGAACATGAGTTTTGACCGTTCCAACCGTGATATAGAGCCTTTCTGCAATTACAGCATTACTACAACCTTCTACAATCAGTTGTAATACCTCTAATTCTCTTTCTGTTAAGGTATAGGGGTCAATTAAATCTTCTTCACTGCCAATCTTTTCGGAATTTTGCACCGGGGATTTAGTCTCTGCCGTCATTTCCGTTTTCAATGGATTTTGTTGTGCTTGTTGTAATACAATACGTGCGATCGCTGGATCGATCCAAGCATTGCCATTGTAAGTAACACGTACAGCTTCTGGTAAGTTATCAAACTTAATATCCTTCATACAATAGGAGTCTGCCCCGGCAGCAAAGGCTGCAAGCACTGCTTCTTTGTTATCACGCAACGTCAAAATTAATACCTTTACTCCTTCTTCTCCAGTGGTAAGTGCTTTCACATCTCGTGTAAGTTCAATACCATCTTTATCTGGTAAGCCAATGTCTACAATTGCAATGTCTGGATGTAATGTTTTTAACAATCTGATGCCATCGGCAGCATTAGCAGCTTCTCCGACCACTTCTATATCTTCCTTTTGCTGTAGTGCTATTTTGATGCCTACACGAGTGAGATCATGATCTTCTATCAATGCCACGCGAATTTTATTCATAGTCGATTCTGCCCATTACACTCTTAACTGTGTAAGATTGAGTTTACTAAAAAGTTTTAGAAGATGGAGTGCAAACTACTTGCAAATTCTGAATTTGCAATTTGAATTGCTGAATTAGTTTAAGTTTAGCTAGCTTGAAAAAAGGGTGTGGGGGTGTGGAGGTGCATGAGTGTAGGAAAAATCATATTTTCATGCACAGGTTGTGTTGTCAGATTTTCTCATGAATGGTTGACTTGGGCCTTGTGGTAAGGGGGTAAAAAAATATTGAACCACTAAGACAACAAGACACACAGAATTTTCATCCCTTCTGGTGTACAAAGTAAATGTTTAAAATCACGAGGTGTACTAAATAATTGCATGTTAGGGAATAAAAATAAAACCCTCTCTATCTTTTGCTTTGATGCTTAATAGTTTTAACTCTCATCTTGTGCTTTGAAGTTTCATAGTACTGTCTTTTAAACTACTTTGTATTGAGTAACACAATCTAAACTTTGACCGTAAAACAATTTAATTTGGCTTGCAACCATTCGTAGAGAGAATGTATCTAAAGTTTATTTAGTTAAAAGTTATATTCTAAAATACGCATTTTTCAGGAAATCTCTATCTTCAAAAATTTGTTAAACTATCGTTCGATGGATATTGGTGTGAGGCTACTCAAAACTAGGCTATGTTTAAACCGCCTAAAGTGTTTTCGGTGTTGGGGCTACCAGTTCATATCATGACAGATTATCCAAGCTGGTTGCTAGAAAGCTTGCAACAAGGTATGGGAGCGCATGTAATTACGCTCAATGCTGAAATGACCATGCAAGCTGAACAAAACAAATCTCTGGCTGAAGTGATAAAAACTGCTGAACTAGTCATTCCAGATGGAGCAGGAGTAGTTCTATTTTTACGGTGGTTGCGGGGACAAAAAGTGCAACGGATTCCCGGTATCGAGCTAGCAGAGACACTGTTACGAGAAATTGGAGAACAACAAAAGGACGCAAAGCTATTTTTCTATGGTGGTGCGCCTGGAGTTGCTGCAAAAGCCGCAGATTTTTGGTTGGGGAAAATTCCAAGTTTGACAATAGCAGGAACATATTCTGGGTTCCATTCCCAAGCAGAAGAAGAACAATTACGGCAAACTCTTGCTCAAGTCCAACCAAAAGTTATTTTTGTTGGTTTGGGTGTACCACGTCAAGAGTTATGGATTGCTCAAAACCGCCATTTGTGTCCCCAAGCAATTTGGATCGGCGTCGGTGGAAGTTTTGATATTTGGTCAGGGACAAAAACTCGTGCTCCTGCTTGGTTGGGAAACAATCATTTAGAATGGCTGTACCGACTATACAAAGAACCTTGGCGTTGGCGAAGGATGTTGGCTTTACCTAAATTTGCTCTGAAATCTTTGATTTATGGTTTGACTGTAAGAGAAGCGATCAGTCAGTAAATTTTTGGAGATTGGGGATTGGAGATCACGGAGCAGAGACTAGGAGGACTAGGGTGACAACCATCTACCAACCACAAGCTAAAAAATATAACTATAGATTATGAGATTCCTGGGTACTTCTTGGGAATCATTATTTTATACATGTTTTAGTTGTGGGTGTGAAGAAATAGGAATGTCAACAGTAGTATCACCGAAAGCGAAGTCTGACAAATTTACTCATGTTCAAGACACCGATACTCAACAGCCTAATACTGGGCTGATGGTGCAATTGCGTTCAACTGCAAAAACATATTTTAACGGTCATAATGCTCTTTTAGATATGAATTTGCAAGTAAAACAGGGTGAATTTTTATTTATTACAGGTGCTAGTGGTTCTGGTAAGTCTACACTGTTGAAACTGTTGTATGGTGAAGAGTTACCAACACAAGGAAAGGTAATAGTCGATGGGTGTGATGTGGCTTCTTTACGGGGCGATCGCTTATCGTTATTTCGACGCCGAATTGGGATTGTGTTTCAAGACTACAAGCTCATCCCTCAAAGAACTGTAACAGAAAATGTTGCTGTTGTTTTGCAAGCACAAGGATATACCCGTAAAGAAATTCAACGGCGTCTAGAACCGACATTAAAGTTAGTGGGTTTGTTGAATAAAGCTGACTATTTTCCTGAACAATTGTCTGGAGGAGAACAACAACGGGTGAGTATTGCCAGAGCAATTATAGCAACCCCACCAATACTTTTAGCTGATGAACCAACTGGTAATCTTGATCCTGATAACTCCTGGCAAATCATACAGATTTTTCAGAAATTAAATTCCTTTGGAGCAACAGTCATTGTTACTACTCATGATGAGCAACTAGTCCGCAGATGCAGTCATCGTGTGGTACAAGTCCGTAACGGCAAATTGCATCAAATTAGTCAATAGTCAACACTTCAGTGTCAAGAGTCCAGTGTCTATTGTCCAGAGTGAATAGTTTTTTCACCAGTCATTCTCTTTTTGCAATGTCAGAATTTCCACACCGTCTTGTGTGACAGCAATTGTATGCTCAAACTGCGCCGAAAGTTTGCGATCGCGCGTTAAAGCAGTCCAGCCATCGCTTAAAACCTCAACTTCCCAAGTACCTTCATTAATCATGGGTTCGATGGTAAATACCATACCAGGTCTGAGTACTCTGCCTTTGCCTCGTGTGCCGTAATGGGGAATATCTGGTGCGGTGTGAAAAATATTGCTGATTCCGTGTCCAACAAAGTCTCGGACTACAGAAAAACCTTGTGACTCAGCATATTCCTGAATCGCAGCACCAATATCTCCAATGCGTGCGCCTGGTTTCACCTCAGCAATACCTCTGTCACGACATTCTTGTGTCACCTCGACTAATTTTTTGGCTACGGGCGAAGGTGTACCAACAAAGAATGTTTTTGATGTGTCGCCGTGATAACCATCCACGATCAGTGTCACATCAATATTGATAATGTCACCATCCTTCAAAATCTGCTTGGCATTAGGAATACCGTGACACACCACTTCATTGATACTGGTACAAATTGACTTTGGGTAGCCTTTGTAACCAAGAGGCGCGCTTTTTGCTCCATGAGCCTGTGTCCAGCGTTCTGCTTCATCGTTGATTTCCAGAGTGCTGACTCCTGATTTCACCATCGGTTCTAAATAATGTAAAAGTTCGGCTGCCAAGTTACCAGCCTGACGCATTTTCTCTAGTTCTCTTTGGGATAAAATTACAATAGTTTGATTTTTCATAAAAGTTTAATTATCTTTATTCACAACTGCGGTTAACCCGGTTTCGGCAGAACGCCTTGCTGCATCCGCAACTTTAAGAGTATACAAGCTTTCCTCTGGAGTGACATACAGTGGAGTGCCATCAAAAAGATGGTTTAACACCATATTTGTATCTTTAGCAAATAATCCTCGGCGACTACCAACCTCTATGGGTGTGGTTTCCTCTGCTTTGACTAACACTCCAGTATTACCATCAAAAATTAATCCCCCTTTTTCACCATGAACCTCAAGTTTACGTTCTGGTTGCCACATAGTTTCGCCTTTAGCATAGATCACTTGTGCTAGTAGTCCACTACTAAAACTCAACTGAGCCACACAGAAACAGCTTTGATAATATTCTGTTTCCCTTGCCCAAAAACGATTGTGACAATTGACTGTCAGAACTTGACCAAATAAATCAGTCAAACGATGTAATCTTGATAACGCTGCTATTAAGGGAAAACCGAAAAGCTCATGACTGTAAGTCCATTTTTTTGGTGCGGGATGTTCGGGTTTAATAGTGTTGTAACGGACAAAAAAAGGTTGCCCAACTTTAGGTAAATTTTGCTTCAGGGCTTGATGTACACCACCCAGAAGTTCAATATGTTCTACGTGTAGTAGTTTATTTTGGGTTTTTGCTAGGGCAATAAGTTTCTCAGCCTCTGCGACACTCACAGCTAAGGGATACTCAACAATTACGTGTTTACCGCTAGAGAGTGCTGATGCTGCGATCGCACCATGATCTCGATTTACAGTACAAATTATTACTAAGTCCACATCTTCTCTGGTGACGAGTTCTGCCCAAGAATCCATGACTTGACACTGAAATTCCTCAGCAAAGGCTACTGTTTTTGTGGGCGTGTTCCCAGTTACAGCAACAAGGTGCGATCGCGTAGCGTCTCCTTTGGAGAATCGCTCATCATCCATCAACGCTTCTGCGCGTAGCTTTGCTGCATACCCAGTACCAACTAAACCAATACGCACTTTTTGTTTCATCCATTTCTAACTAGTGGTCTGTCCCATTAATTCTAAAGGGTTTGTAGTGAGCGATAAATCGCTCAATATTAAGGACTAAAGTCCTGACTACGAACTTAGTCACCCTTGAGAATTAATAATATAGACCCAACCATTAGTTTTAGAGCAAAGCAATTGAATCTCCTAAATTTTGGTTGCTACTTAGTTGTAATTTACTCAGACCTTAGTATGATGAGAACTTAATCAGCAAATTTAGACGGTATATCTATACATTCAAGCTTCTTTTCAGATTCATAAATTTATCTAATAGTTTAACTGCTTGCTGGTTTATTCTATAAGTAAAACTTATTGTTAGCAAGTAACTAAATTTCATTACTAATCGCCTTGAAATTCCGGTTACATCCTTTTCTTTTTCTCGTAGTATCAGAAGTGAAGCAAAATATCACAAGCGACTAATCCTATAGGACTAGCCAAGCTGTTTGCTTCAAGATAACTTATACTGCCGCTTGCAAAAGAGAGGATTACTGCATGGCTACTTTCAAAGTTACACTCGTTAACGAAGCTGAAGGGCTAAATCAAACTATTGACTGTGACGACGATACCTATATTCTAGACGCTGCTGAAGATGCTGGTCTAGACTTGCCCTACTCTTGTCGTGCTGGTGCTTGTTCCACCTGTGCTGGTAAGCTTGTTTCTGGTTCTGCTCCAGACCAATCTGATCAGTCATTCTTGGATGATGACCAAATGGAATCTGGATATATCCTGACCTGTGTTGCTTATCCAACCGGAGACTGCACTATCGAAACCCACAAAGAAGAAGAACTCTACTAAAACTTAGGCGGCTCACATCTGCATCTCTTGCAAGAGTCATCGATGCCCTAATAATAGGGAAAGAAAAAGCAGGACAGACAAAAAAATTCTTCTTCTTTTGTGTCTGCCCCAAACACCTAAATTTGGCAAAAAGTCAAGTCGTACCTTGGCAAAACGGCAGGAAATGCATAAAATTGCGTTCCTGCCTTATTCGCTTGATGATCTAGCGCATCTAAACATATAGATAAAAAGCTTGCTGTACAAGCTTTTTACCTACAGCATAATTGCCCTATTCTAATAGTTTAAACTACCTCGACTTGAAAATGGGTGTGGGGGTGTAAGGGTATAGGGGTGCAACAAGAGTCCTATTTTCTATTCCAATACGGTTGATGTTAAAGCCAAAAACCTGATTTTGCGTAACTATTGAAGCATATAAATTTAACTAAAAATTTTTGTTCGTCAATTTAATACTATTGTCGAGTAAGTGAATTTGAGTGCCAGGATAGTAAAACTCTAATATTTTTGCATTTGACCAGCCTAGTTTAGCTAAGTTTTGTGCGCCTGTTTGACTCAAACCAACTCCGTGTCCCAGTCCACCACCAACGAAGGCGTATCCCCAAAGCCCCGGTTGACCTTTGTTGAGAGGTTGTAGGTAAAACAATGTACTTACTGGGGCAAAAAAAGCACTACGAACTTCATCTTTGTATAAGTAAAATGTACCAATTTCTGTGGACACAGCTAGTTTGAGAATACGTCCACTTCTGCTGCGTTCTACTACTCTCATCCCCTTAATGGTTTTAAACTTAGCATAAGGGCTATTTTTTACCTTCAGAAATTTCTGTAAACCTTTGGTAATATCTTCTAGTTTGCTTTCTCGACGCCACCGGAACAGATCCCACTCGCTTTCATTAAAACCCTTTTTCAAGTTGATAAATTGCTGGAAGTTGTTTTCATCTGCAAGATTTTGCCCAGGTAAGTTCCAAATATTGCTGGGAGAATCAATTATGGGTTGCAGATATGGACGATCATCTCCATTCCAAACGTCGCTGAAAGCAGCTGTCACACCGCCAGTGGTAGAAGAATAAAGGGCGTCTACCAACTCGTCATTATAGGTCAGTACCATACCCCGTGTAGTGGCGATCGCCTGGTCTGTAACAGCAGTGGCTCCTTTTAATCCATAATAAACTTGACAGTGTGTATCAGCACATAATTGATACCCATCTGCTTCAAATCTGCGTATATTTCGCAGAGCATAGGTACGAGCAATAATCGCTTGTGCTTCCATTGAGGCTTTTGGAGCTTGTATACCTATTTCATGAGGTACTACTCCACGTAAGTATGTTTCTAAAGGTACTACATTCACTAAAGTGTAAGTACCATAAGCATTTGACTGTAACTGTAAATCTCCGGCGTAGAGTCGGGCATTCTGTGGTTTATTACCTTCGTTTACTTTTATTAAATTTTTATTGCTGCTAATTTCTAGATAATCATCACTGTAACGCTTGCCATCTATTACCCAGCTCACTCGTGGTACTTTTTGCGGAGTTTTAGTATCAATAAGCACTTTAGCTTTGCCAGCAGATTGCAAGCTTTCCAATAGTAAGCGACGTAGCAGAGGAGTGCTGTAAACATCCCGTTTTGCCCATACTTGCCAACGTTCTGGTTGAGTGATTTCTACTTCTATACCCTTAGATTGCCAGTTTTTCGCACTATCTTCGGCTGTTTCATAAGTACGGTAGGTTCCCAGCACCACTCGTTCCTCAACTGCTGGTTCCACTAACGGTTGCATCGTCACTTCCAATTTAATTGGTTTGTTTGTAACCAGAGTTTGCGGCTGGTTATTACCTTTTTGGAATTTTAACTGCAAGCGATCGCCCTCTGTGGGTTCAAGTAGCAACTGTTCTTTCGGATTATCTCCAAAGCGTTGCACAATTCCAACTCGCAGTTCTACATCATTTGCCAATCCTTGAGGACGCGATGCAGCCGTCAACCCCAATAAACAAAATGTTGTCAGTACAGTATACGAACAACGCCAGAGCGATATTTTCATATAAGTAGATCCGCAGCCAGTATCATCTTTATAAATTAGACGACGAAATTCCTTTGTAGTTTAGTCGCTTTCTGAGGTTATTTGGCTATCGATGCTGGCTATATTTTAAACTCTTTTAACAAAATAGTTGCAAAATAAAGTCATAACGATTATGATTTACATAGATGACTGAAAAACACTTAAGATATGGTAAGAGTTCAAGAAATACCTTTAAATCAGATCAGGCGACCCTTGCCACGCCAGAACGATCCCAACAAAGTCCAAGCTTTAATGGAATCAATTGGTGAAATTGGACAGCAAGAACCAATAGACGTTATAGAAGTGGATGGACAATTTTATGGCTTTTCTGGCTGCCATCGTTATGAAGCCTGTCAACGTTTAGGTAAAGAAACAATTTTAGCCAGAGTCCGCAAAGCACCCAAAAGTGTGCTAATGAAGCATTTAGCGTAATAGTCATTTGTCTGAGGATCGGAGATGGGGTAATACGGTTCGGTTAAGGATTTTTAGTCATAATTTTGGGATTGTATCAGACGCGATATATCACGTCTGGTACAGGATTTAAATGTAATCGATTTGTCTTATCCGAACCGTATTGGGGGATGGGGGATTGGAAACTGTGAAGAGACTTGTCTTCTTTATCCTCTTTATTCCCTATTCCCCGATCCCCTATCCCTTTATTCCCTATTTCCCGATCCCCAATGTCCCAAACTGACTTTACCCAAAATTTACAAGATTTAATGCAACGGGTAGGTGTTTCTAGTTATAAAGCACTGAGTCGTGCTGCTGGGGTTTCAGAACGACAAATTTTACGGCTGCGACGATTTGGAGTTGAGCAGATGCGTGTAGATGTCATGCTCAAGCTGTCGCAGATACTCCAGATATCATTACAGGAATTAGTGGCAAGTTTTTCTGTACAAGAATTATTACCAAAGAAAGCCGCATCTGAGGAATTCTTACAACAAATCACAGACTTAAAAATAGAGTATGATCGCCTGCAATTACAACTGCAAAAACAGCGCTTAAGTTTGCAGCAAGAGTTCCAGCAGTCAAGTTTACAACTGCTGGAATCTTTATTATTGCAGTTTCCTACAGCAGCTCATAAAGCGCGAGAAAATCCCCAGCTAAGTGCTGTCAATATTGTGCCGTTGGTACAAAAACCGCTAGAAAGACTTTTACAGGATTGGGGAATAGAAGCGATCGCATCTGTTGGATCAGAAATACCCTACGATCCCCAGTTACATCAATTGCTAGATGGTACTGCACAACCAGGAGATATTGTCAGAGTACGCTACATTGGTTATCGCCAAGGTGACAAGTTACTTTATCGAGCCAAGGTAAGTCCTTTGTAAATAACAAAAAAATGCTTACTGTTGAGACCTAAGCCTATTGGCAAAGGTACAGGAATGGGACTTTCTATTAGCTATCAGATTATTACAGAAAGACACGGTGGTTCTTTGAAATGCGTCTCTGTGCCAGGAATGGGGGCAAAATTTATAATTGCTATCCCTCTACGACAAAGATAAATTTTAGCAGACAATTTATAGATATAATTTTGAACGTCACACTTATAATATGGCAACAAATATTATTAGCAATTATACTTGGTTAATATCACGCTAAATTCAGGATATTATTCTAATGGTAGGAAATGATGAGTAGTTCAGTCAAAGTTATTCAAGTAGACGGAATTTTAGATGCTACTAAATCACAGGAGTTTCGCGACAAAATTACCACAGGACTAGAAAGTGGCGCAAAGACTGTATTAGTTGATTTTAAAGATGTGACGTTTATGGATAGTTCTGGTCTTGGTGCTTTAGTATTAGCTTTTAAAGCTTTGCGAGCAGTTAATACCAAGCTAGTTATATGTTCTATTAATGAACAGATTAGAATTTTATTTGAACTGACAGGCATGGACAAGGTTTTTGAAATTTTTGCTAATCAAGATGAATTTCATAAATATATTAATAGTCACGAACAATTAAATTAATTTATCAATTAGTTTCATAATGAAGAACAGGCTTTAGACTATACATTTTCTCAAATAATTTTTAATTAGATAAAATTAATATATATTTTAAAATTTAAAATTTAAAATTTAAAATTTAAAATTTTAATTAAAATTCATTTGTAGAATAGATAAATCATCATCAAAAACTTCTTGTGAATTTACGGCGATTAATTGCTGGATAATTTGGGTAACTTGGCAACCTAGAGGATGCTGTAATCCGACCAACATTTTGATAAAAGCATCTAAACCCCAAAGCGTACCATCAGCTTTGGTGATTTCGTAGGCTCCGTCACTAAAAACATAAAGGGTACTATTTTTTTCTATATTGCAAAAACCATCAGCATATTTTACCTGTGGAAACATTCCGACTGGCATACCAGGAGTTCTCAAAAGTTGAACTTCAGTAGGATTAGTCGATTTAGGAGATAATAAAATTGCAGGTGGATGACCAGCACTAGAATAAATTAATTGACGCTGCACACGATTATAAACACCGTACCAAATAGTAAAGTATTTATCATTTTCGTAGTTCATCTGAAAAGTATCATTTAATGCTCTCAATACCTCACTTGGTTGATAATAATTTAGACCTTTAAGAGCGCGCGATCGCAGTAAATTAAGTACAGAAATTGAAGGCAGAGTCGCTCTGAGTCCATGTCCGGCGGTATCTAATAAATAAATTGCCAGAGAATCACGATCAAGCCAGTAATAATCTAAACAATCACCCCCCAGTTGCCGTGAGGGAATAAAGCAAAAATCAATACTAAACGGCTTACTCATAGGAGAAGGAAGCAGCGATCGCACATATTCTGCTGCTTCTGCTAATTCAGTTTCTAAAATTAGCTTTTGAGTTTGCAAATCTCGACTTAACTGATGCAAACGCAATCCTGCTCTAACCCGTGCTTGTAATTCATTATGCTCGATTGGTTTAGTGATAAAGTCGTCAGCGCCAGCATCCAAACCCTTAACGCGATCGGGAATCGAATCTAGAGATGTTAACAGAATGAAAAATGTAGTGGATAATTTGCGATCTGCTTTGATGCGTTGACAAACTTCTAGTCCACTCATTCCTGGCATGATCCAATCACAAATAATCAATGCAGGATTGCCAATAGAAGCCTGTTTAATTCCTTCCTCACCGTTGTTAACAGCAACAACCTTATAGCCCTGTCTTTCCAGCATTCTTTTCAGCAGTATCTGAACTGCTGGATCATCGTCAATTACTAGAATTTGAAACATAGGCTAAGAAGGCAATAGGCAGGGATTGGGGAAGGTGGGGGGGATAAGGGGTAATGGGGATTGGGAATTGGGAATTGGGAATTGGGAATTGGGAACACGAAGCACGACTAACTATTTTATTTACTCTTACAACCCCTACACCCCTACACTCCTACACCCCCACACCTCAACACCTCAACACTCCTTACTATAGCGGTGACACTGGGTTAAGCCAAAAAAGTATAATGCGCTTAAGCTGCTGTAGGTCACGATATACTTCTTGTTTAAACCATTGTCCAATCGCATCCAAGGGATTGAAATCTTTACCTGTTTGCCATTTAACATCTTGTCCTAAGGGCGTGAGGTGATTTCCTTGGAGTATTTGTGTTGTCACCATTTCTCCAAAGCGCTGTTGTAGTAGTTTAGCTAAAGGTGCTGATTGGTCAATCGTATCATTGTTAAATTTAATTAATAAATTACGACGGACACTATAGTTTTCTTGTACTAGTTTCTGGGTTTCTAAGGGTGAAGGAGTAAATTCGACAGTAAGATTAGTATTAAACTTAAATGTGGAATTAAACTGTTCTATCAAGGGAATTGCATCTCGTGCAGCATAATTGTTGAAAGAGATGAAAATATTACCAGCACGTTCTACCGGAAAAAGACTACCAATTAGTAAATGCAGCTTGCATCCCATACTGTGTCCAAGTCCGTAAACAGGAAGGTATTTTTTACCCAGCATTTCCCGGTTTTCTAAGCGTAGTAAAGTGCGTTCAAAGTTGAGGAGAACAAGTTCTGCGATCGCTGTATGATCGAGAGTATTTACAAACGGCGTGGCAACAATTACAAAGCCTTTCTCTGCTATATTTTCCAATAACAAACGGTAAGTGATATGTGGAGCCGTAGCTACAAAGGCACCACCAAGGAAGTGGATTATACCTGTAGGCTTTGGTGGAATCAACACCCAGTTACCAGAGATTTCTTTCCATTCCATGTTGATAGGCGATCGCTAGTTAATTATTTTAGTTCACACTTTTTTATAGTAAACCTGCTGCCGAGTACGCGTCATCAAAAAGTCAGGTTACTTTCAAGCTAGCCATTCACAACAAAATCGTGAGGTCAATCTAAAATCCAAAATCGATTGATTCCTCTTAGACCCTCACACACATGTTCAAGATTATTCATGTGCAAAAATAAAAATTCCCGGAGGTTATTCCGGGAATCCTGTAGTTTGACACTCTTGCACTTGATTTATGATTTCTCTACAATAATCGCTTTTAAATCTACACATATGCCAAAATGCCAAAAACAACCGAGTATTTATGTAACATTTATCATTTTTATCTTAAATATTATCTGAGAAAGCTAGATGCAATTGCTTATATTTCTGGTACTAGTTTGAGAATGTAATTCTGATTATAGTCAAATTCCCAATAAAAGACCCCTGTGGCTAGGCAGGGGAGGAAATTTTGCAATTCGCGCTAATTTTGTGCAAGAACGGATTGCTAACTTACTGTACTTTTTATTCAATCCGAATTGTTGCCAAAATGCCAAAATAAAATCCTATTGCTTCCCAAACAATAGCCTTTACCATCATGGATACCTAGATGGATTGTGGTTCATTTGGTTAGCAATTAAATCTACCACTACCGCGATCGCCTTCATTGTTATTCATAGATGCTCCCTAACGATCCAAGGTTCTTCATTTCCATCTACAGAGAACAATAAGACAAACAGGAAAATAGGACTGTTAATCACAAAAAAAACTGAAACAAACGCATAAGTTAGCTTGCCTTTGTTTGATCATAATATATTGTCTTTTATTAGAAATACATTGAAAAAAATAACACTAATCTCAGATATTGTTTGGCAGGAAAATTAACACTTAGGAATGGGTTCTGAGGTATCAGTAGCTACGAAGCAATTTTGCTATATGTATAAAATTTAATGCTGGTTCTGTAAACGTTTCATCTCATGTTGAACATCCAAAGCAATCTGTAAAGCCTCATTTAACAACCTTCCATGTTCACTCGCTTGTTCTGGTACTTGCATTGCTGTTAAGGCAGCTAAATTATTCATAAATAGTTCAGAATTACTAATAATAAAATGCCGATTTTCTCGCAAAATTCTTTCTGTCTTTAAAGCACGTATCAAATCAGATTTTGTGAGTTGTAATGCTTCTATAACCTTACTTCTTTCTTTGATCGTCACTCCGACATTACCAACTGCTTCTATTTGATCATTGATATCTATTGCTTTAATAACAGAATTATATTTATCAACATCCATTAATAGCATTTGAAGAGAAGGTGTAATATTAGTTTTTACTACTCTATTTTTTTGCTTCCAAATCAGATATAATATTAACTGTGTCATAGCAGCACCCAAACTAACAAACACAATAAATGAAAGCCAAGATGGCATGAATGGCTTACTCATAAAACTTTTGACCAGCACATCAAATGCAAGATAGCTCACAAATGATATAGTAATGCCAATAAAGATCGTAGTAGCTCCCTCTGGACCTTTTGCTTGAACTATGAAATTTTGGAGTGTTTTCTTGATAGGGTTAAGAATAATTACTAGCTCATCATTAACAGGTAAATTCGTCAAATATTGTAGTTCACTGAGACTTATTTCTAAATCTTTTAAATCATGACGCACAGTTATCAAATCCTTTTTAAACGTAGTTTCACTAAAATTATATGCCAATCAAACTTGTGACAGATTCATAGAATGGCAATTTGACCAAAATGAGGTGTATGCTCTGTTGAATATCTCAGAAACTTGAAAACTATTAATATGTCTGATGCGATCGCATAATTTGAGTGTATTCTACTCAATAGTAAACTGCTATAGTAAATTCACAAATAGGTTATGTTATGGAATAAGCGATCGCTGCCGAAGTAATAGATCCTTGGAAGATGAAGTAAATGTGTAACATACACTAGACTCGATCACCACATGCAACTAGTAATACAGGTATAGAAAGCGATCGCCCAAACATCGTAATCACTCTCCAGCAAAAAAATACCCAGCAGTAAGCTGTTCAGCATTTAAATTGGGTATAATAAAAAGCCGAATTCAGTAAAA
>NZ_JCACKS010000271.1:0-85429 GCF_059505505.1 Pelatocladus sp.
AACTCAAAAATAAAGGCGACGCTGTCATCACAATTTAAATGCATAACAGCTTAAACAAGGCAAAGATACTATTCCTGACAGCACAATATTTGAAAAAATAGGTAAAATTCGTCAAGAAGTTGCTAATCATATTTATATTCAAATTACAGCAACTCCCCAAAGTTTATTACTACAAAATCTCTCTCATCCTTGTAAACCACAATTTTGTGCAGGAGTACCGGAACCGGGAAATAATTATATGGGAGGAGAACTCTTCTTTTCAGAAAACAGTAACTATTGTTGTATTGTGGGTGCTGAAGAGATTAACCAGTTAAAGAAACAAAAAGGTGCAATTAATCCAGGTAATAAATGGGAAATTCCTGAAGGATTAAGACTTGCGCTGTGTTGCTTTTTTCTAGGGTCAACATACAAAATGTTATCCTCTGAGAACGAAAATGCAAAATATTCTTTTTTAGCTCATATTTGTTATAAACAAGATATTCATAGTGTCTTAGAGCAAGTTATTAGTCAATTTGTAATTAATTTAGATCAAGCAATTCGAGACAAGAGTTCTGAAACTGAAAATAAGAAAGCTCTAAAATGGCTAGAACAAGCTTACAATGAGTTAAATAAAACTGCGGATGATTTACCTCCACTTGATATTTTGATAAATGAGTTGAAGTTTCAACTAAGACGTGCAATTCCTAAAATAATTAATGCAAATAATCCCGATAAAGAACCTAATTACAATCCCGGTATGAATATATTAATCGGAGGTAATAGATTAGGTAGGGGTGTGACTATTGATGGGTTAATGGTAACTTATTATGGGCGTGATGCAAAACAAAAAGTAATGGACACAGTGCATCAACACGCTCGAATGTATGGTTATCGTCCACATTTAAAAGATGTTACTCGTCTGTTTTTACCGGAACATATACTATACACTTTTCGTTCTATCCATGAAGCGGATGAAGCAATGCGTCAAGCGATTGGAGATGATATTGATAATATTCAACTTCAGCCTGTTTGGGTAGGAGGAAATCTAAAACCAACTCGCTCTAATGTTTTAGATCCCACAGTTATTGGTGTACTAGCACCAGGAAAGTTGATTTTCCCTCAAAATCCAGCTTATAAGAAAGAAGAAATTAAGGAGGATTTTCACAATATAGAAAATATTTTAATTGATTATCAGGATGACGATCGCTATTATGAGGTGGATATAGATTTTATAATTCAAGTTATCAGTTACACAAAGAGTTATTATATTCCCGGTGAAGAATGGGAATCTAAACGTATCGTTAAAGGATTAACAGATATAAAATCAAAGGGGATAACAAAAGGGCGTTTAAATGTTCGTAGAGGTAAAAAGAATAAAAGAAAAGGGTTAGATATGCCAAGGAAACATCCTTTTCAATGGAGATTTGGTTTTGGTTCAGGTGAGTGGTCAATAGAAGCTAAAAAGAAATATCCTGATGTTCCAACTCTGATTATTTGCTATCAAAGAGGAGAGAAGAATCAAGGATGGGATGATCATTCTATATATCTACCTATGTTGGTTTTACCTAAACAAAAATTTGTTTTAATGTTTAATTATGATGAGTATGAATAAGGTTTAAGAATAAAATTCCAGGAAGATTTTATAAAAGGGTTTTTCAATAAAACTAGGTAAGTTGATGCAGGATGATTGATCAAGCTAATGTGGTGTGTTACGGCGTATCATGTAATTTATCGCTAAAAAATATACATCACAAACGCCGTAACACACCCTACAGAATTTATAAAAGTAAATCCTTAGTGGTGAAAAATTAAGGAGGAGTAGTAGTTGTAAATAGGGTTAGAAATAAGGATTTAGAATTTTGGTTAAGCAACGATTAGATACTTTGTTGGTGGATTTGGGATTGTGTGTGTCCCGTCAGCAAGCGCAACGGCTGATTCAAGCGGGGGAAGTGAGCGTTGATGGTAGGCTTGTTGATAAGGTGGGGACAGAGGTTGAGGTTGCGGCTGAGGTTAAGATTAAGGAGCGATCGCCTTTTGTTTCTCGTGGGGGTGAAAAACTCGCGAAGGCGCTACAAGAGTTTGCTATTACTATAGAAAACCGTATCTGTTTGGATGGTGGTATTTCTACAGGCGGTTTTACCGATTGTCTCCTGCAAGCTGGAGCAAAGCTGGTTTATGGTGTGGATGTTGGTTACGGACAAGTTGACTGGAAGTTACGTAACGATCCACGGGTAATTTTGAAGGAACGCACGAATTTACGCTATCTAACCCCTGATGAGTTGTATGGTGTGTCCCCCCTAGCAGAGACGGGGGGAAATTATGCTGATTTAGTGGTGGTAGATGTTTCGTTTATTTCGTTAACGAAGGTTTTACCTGCTTTGTGGCGATTAACTCAACCTCAGCGTGAAGCGATTTTGTTGGTGAAACCTCAATTTGAAGTGGGAAAAAGTCGTGTTGGGAAAAAAGGAGTGGTACGTGATCCAAAAGACCATGCTGATGCGATCGCCCAGGTTTTACAAGCAGCTGTTGAATTAGGATGGAATTACAAAGGTCTAACTTGGTCGCCTGTGACTGGCCCAGCTGGAAATATTGAGTATCTTTTGTGGTTAGGAATGGATAGTGAGATAGCACCGCCAAATTTAGAAACTATTCAACAAATTACAAAATCTGCTACTGCTAATTTTAGAGATAATTAAACGTCATAAATACGACATTCAATCGCTTCTGGATGAATTTCACAATAGCGTTCTAAATCTGTTTTGCGTTTTGTGATTTGCTGTTGTTGAGATTGCTCAATTCGTAGTTTTTCAACTATTTCCCAGGCTAAAATACATTCATTGGAACTACTGCCTTTTTGATCACAAATCGTCCGAGCTTCATCTAGAGCTTGAAATACGTCTAAAGTTTGTGATGTCATAGATTACCCTTTTTTGTACTGCACAAAATGGACTCAAAGTTTTATTGCTTCTTGAGCCTTTATTTATAGCGTAGATAAAAAAAATAAAAAAGTGCTGAGGTAAAAATTTTCGCTATATAAAAAGTTATACAATTGATTAGAATTAATAAACTTTTGGCGTATTTAAAAATCAATACGGTTTCAGTTAAGGTTATTAATATGGTTTTCTGGTTATGTAGAGAGGTTGCATTGCAATGTCTCTACAGATTTTTTAGGCGGGTAAACTTTATGAGCAGCAAGGTTAGTCCCTGTTTTCTCTAAATGATTATGTATAGAACTCCTATCTGATAATTGAAAAAATATCAGTACACTTTTATTCCCTATTCCCCGTTCCCTCTTCCCTGACTTTATAAAGAAAAGCTAAAGTTAATTATTGAATCTATCTTAAGTAAGAAGTGGTTGCTTCATAAATTTTAGAAATTATATAAAAAGCTTAAAAATTTTAGTTACTAAATTTAAAAATGTATTCTAAGGAGAAAGAAGAATTTTTTCATACAGAACTCGTTAAGTATGGTGTCGATTATCAAAGAGCTGCTAAAGTCGCCCTGATTTTAGCGTCTGGAACACCAGATGAACTTTTGAGTGAGAAAGAAATACAACTTGCAGAGGAGGTTTGTAAAGAATGGTTAAGGCAACATCAACGTTACAAGCGCTTGACTTCAAATCTTAGAGAATATAAGCGCTTTTGATGCTTAAACTTTAATCGCCCATAATACCCAAATTACGTTCCAATTCCTGTCGCAAACGATACAAAATTGTATTTGATTCCACCTCAGCCAGAATTTCTGTGATCACGGTGCTAGCGCCTAATTGCCCCCAGGTACAACCTTGTTCGAGGTATACTTGGGCAGCTTTACCGACTGCATAGGCTCCATAACCTGCGATTCCAGCTTGAGCGATCACACTCCCAGCAAAGGCTGTAATATTACTAGGATTGTCACCACTCGTAATTGCTGCCGTACTTTTACCTAAACCTAAAATAAAACTGCTACCTAATTCTCCTAGTAGCAAACCACCAGAACTGAATAAAATTGTTTTTAGTAGTCTCCCGGCTTCATAGCCCGTCATAGGCAAACCATATAATCTTGCTAAGGAACGAATCAAGGCTAAGTCGGCGACAGTTCCACCTAAAATATCTAGAAAGGCGATGGGATTTAACCCGACAGCCACAGCTTTATATTTGGTAAATTGCCAAATTAAGTCTTCTGCTTCTTGTTGACGTACATCAACAGTTTTGGATGCGATCGCTTCTTCCGCATCCCGTGCTTGGATGAGTGCGTTTAAAGCAATGAGCGATCGCCCTTCCCGGTTGAGAATTTTCAGAAGAGTCTGTTTGAGTTCGTCTATTTGGGGTGGTGGTGTCTCCCACTCGTAAGTTACATTCCCATCTGGCCACTCAACCCGTACTTCCAAGGGTGTTGGTTCCGCCGCGATCATAACAATTTCATCGGGTTGTAAAGGCTTGGTTTGGGTATTTCCTGCACCCAGTTGTTGTAAATTTTTGTAAATTTTCTCTCGGTCTGTATCTGGATACAAATCTATTTTGTTAAACACGAGAATCAAAGGCTTTTGTGACTGTCGCAATTCGCACAAAGCTTGATATTCAGTGCGGGTAATATCGCCAGCAACCACAAACAAAATTAAATCTGCTTGACGCGCCACATCCTTTGCCATTTGTGATCGCGCTTCTCCCGCAATTTCATCTAGTCCTGGCGTATCAATTAATTCTACCTGTGCTTTATCGCCAAGATTCCAACGTACAGAACGGGGATATTGAGTCACACCATGTAAAGGGCCAGTTTGCAGAATCTTCTGTCCTAACAAAGCATTCAACACCGCCGACTTACCACGACTTACCAAACCAAAAGTGGCAATTACAATCACATTATGATCTAGTTTGTTGAGAGTAGCGGTTAAAACCTCTAATTCTGGTTTTACCAAACCAGCTAATTTTGGATTTGTTGATACTTGTCCAGGTTTGCGGAAATTGCTATACCAAGATAGCGCTTGTCTGAGACTAGCGCGAGCGCGGTTGAGATGAGTTTCTTGTGTGTTTTTTGGCACTTGCTGGGATTGGGGATTGAGAAAAGACAAGGGGACAAGGGGGATTGGGGGGAGCATCCCAATTTTTTCAATATACCGCTAACGGTTTAAACCGTTAGCTAATAGTACAAGTCGTCTTCAGACGACTTCATAAAATCAAGTAGTCTGGTTTAAGCAAACTTGAGCTATAAGGGTCTTCCACCTAGAAAAAACGGGCAGGCTTCTTTGGATATTCCGCATGGCCCATTGATTAATAAAAGGGTTTATAAGCCTGCCCGTTTTTTTGGGGACAATGCAAATAAGACTGCGATTTCAATTGCAGACGGGTTTTTTGAACTGAGAAATTAAAACTTAACGATCATCACAAATGCGATCGCGGCTTTTATGAAAACAGATACTCTGAAATCATTGCCTATTTTATCCAAAATAGTTTCATAAATTGCTAACAAACAAGAATTAATCCAATCAATTAATTTAGATTTGTCTCAAGATGAATTTGAATCACGAATATGGGAACAATAACTTTAGCCGAAGATTTGGTTGATGTTACTAAAATAATTTAAGTATGAAATTTTCTCATTCCCAGGGCTTTATAAAAGTTCCTTTACGACTATTATTAATCGTTCCCTTCGTTGTTCAAATTTGTATATCTGTCGGTTTAGTTGGATATCTATCCTTTAAAAATGGTCAAAAAGCAGTCAACGAACTTGCTGATCAGGTAATGAGTAAAACCAACAGCCTCGTTAATCAGCATCTTAATAGCTACCTAGCAATTCCTCATCAAATTAATCAAATGAATGTGGATGCTGTAGAGACGGGATTGCTCAATTTACAAGATATTGAACGTGCAGGAAAATATTTTTGGAAACAGATGCAGCTCTATAAAAATTTGGGCTACAACGGCTATGCTTTAGCTACAGGTGAAGGGGCTGGATCTGGTAATTATTCGAGGAGTAAATCTACCACAATAGATTTGTATCCTTTAGCTGTTAATGGAGTGGCTAAGGTTTATTCCTACACTACAGATGCTCAAGGAAACCGGACAAAGCAAATTAATACATATAATTATAATATTTTTGCACAACCTTGGTATGTCAATGCGGTAAAAGCGGGTAAACCGATTTGGAGTGGTGTGAATCCTTGGGATGGGGATGTTGGTTACATTGCTGCTTCTGCTGGCTATCCTGTTTATGATAAAAGTGGTAAATTGCTCGCTGTGTTTGACGTTGATTTACTACTGTCGAATATTAGTGATTTTCTCCGCCAAATTCGTGTCAGTCAAAATGGTAGTGTTTTTATTATTGAACACAATGGGTTATTGGTTGCCAATTCCAGTACCCAAAAACCCTATGTAATAGTCAATGGTAAAACCAAACGATTGGCTGCATCTGATAGCGGTGATCCTTTAATTCAAGCTACTGCTAAGTATTTAAAGCAAAAGCTGGGAGACTTGCAGCAGATTCAAGAAAAACAACAGTTAACATTTGATTTCAAGGGCGATCGCCAATATGTTAAAGTTACTCCCTGGCGCGATCAGTTTGGTTTGGATTGGCTTGTGGTTGTCACTGTCCCGGAAGCTGATTTTATGGGGCAAATCAACGCCAATACTCGTACTACAATAGCCCTGTGTTTGCTGACTTTGGTAGTGGCTTCGATAGTTGGGATTTATACATCTCGTTGGATTACTCAACCCATCTTAAAGCTGAGTCACGCAAGTCAGGCAATTGCTGATCAAAAATTAGATCGCCCGGTTGAAGTCAAAGGAATTTATGAGTTGGAGGTTTTGGCGCAATCCTTCAACCATATGGCTAGACAGTTACAAGAATCTTTTACAGCCTTAGAAAAAACTAACACTGAACTAGAACAACGAGTAGAAACACGCACGACTGAACTACAAAAAACTATTGCGGAACTGCACTATACGCAAGCGCAGATGGTGCAGAGTGAAAAAATGTCAGCCCTTGGTGAAATGGTGGCAGGTGTTGCTCACGAAATCAACAACCCAGTCAACTTTATTCACGGTAATCTCACTTATGTTGAGGATTACACTCAGGATTTATTGCGCTTGGTACAACTTTATCAAAAGTATTTACCTGAACCACCTCTAGAAATTCAGGAGGAACTTGTTGCAGTAGATTTTGATTTCTTGGACAAGGATTTAATCAAGGTAATCGAATCGATGCAAATAGGAACAAACCGCATTTGTGAAATTGTACTGTCATTGCGAAATTTCTCGCGCTTAGATGAAGCAGAGGTGAAAGAAGTTGATATTCATGAAGGTATCGATAGCACATTGGTGATTTTGAATAACCGTCTTAAGGCTAAATCAGATCGTTCTGAAATCCAAGTCATTAAAGAGTATGGAAATTTACCTTTAGTAGAGTGCTATGCAGGCCAATTAAATCAGGTGTTTATGAATATTCTCACTAATGCGATTGATGCATTAGAAGAACGCGATCGCGATCGTACACTAGAGGAAATTAAAGCTCAACCAAGCACAATTTACATATCGACTGCTGCTCAAAATCAGACTGTAACTATTAGTATTAAAGATAACGGAATTGGTATTAGTGAGACGGTAAGTTCCAAGTTGTTTAATCCATTTTTTACTACTAAACCTGTTGGTAAAGGAACAGGCTTAGGTTTAGCCATTAGCTACCAAGTTATTACTGAAAAACATGGCGGTAAACTTTTGTGTAATTCTCAACCAGGACAGGGAGCAGAATTTTTGATTGAACTTCCTATATTGCAACTATCTGTTCATTCACCAATCTGCACAAGCAAGGCTATTTCATTCTTACCATAACCCGCCCAGAAATAAATTTCCGGGCTAACAGCAAAACTCCACTTAATAATTTTTGTATTTTTGTAAATCTGCTTCAGAAACTTGATCTGCGGGTACTAATTTATAGTGTTTTTCTTGCACTACTCTAACTTCACCATCTTCTAGTGTCAGTTCAAACATTGCTATTAAATTATTGTTCATAAATTGAGCTGATATTGTACGACAAATCAAGTTAGGGAATTTTTTATCGCAGTAAGCAATATCTTGTTTAGTTTGAACTATACCAATCTGGTCATTCCCACTTTTAGCTTGAACAGGTATAATAAATTGAGAACCATGACTATTTATACCAACATAAATCTCATCTATTTCTATTTGACCAATTCCTTTAACAGCTGTTCTTAAATGGTTTTGTAAAGAATATGCTGTAATTCCTAAAAATATATCTATTAATCGATTATAACGTATCTTTGTTAAAAGAGCTTGTTCATCTCCTGATGAATATCTCGAAATAATTTCTGGAGTTGAATCAGGAATTTTAATTTGGGTTAAACTAGCTGATGGAATAATTCGGTTAATTTTTCCTAGCCTAAATTTATAAATAGCACGACCTGACAACTCAATAATCCATTGCAAACCTTCAGGTTCTGTATCTCTTATTTCTTGAGGTAAAGCCCTTCTAAATCTATAAGCATAAATTACATCACCGAGATTTTTAGCTTCAAGACCAAGCTTTGTCCCGATTTCTTCTAATTCTAAACGAGTAAAATAAAATTCTTCTAAGCCTGAAGCATAGTGTTTTTTAAAAATTTCATTAATGACACTGCTATATATTGTTTCTTTATTTAGTTTTTTACTGCTATCCATTATTAATAACCATTTTTTATTTGTTAATTTTTCTAGTTCTGGGTTCTATTACGCATGGGTCAACCTTATAATATTTGGATGCTTCAGACATATCATACATTAGCAATTGAATATCTCCTAACTCATGTCTACTCAGAGGTTTAGTTAGATGTACATTAAGCAATTTGATAATTTCTAAGGCTACTGCTTTTGCTAACAAGGGAGGGACAGAATTTCCTATTTGCCTAAATCCATGCCATTTAGTTACATGAAATCTAAACCAATCAGGATAAGAATGTAAACGTGCTGCTTCACGTACAGTAATACATCTTGGTGTAAATGGGTGAATTGGTCTAGGAGAAGTAAAAGCTCCTCTATTACTAGGAGTTCCTGCTCTGAGTGTATTGCATATACCTTCAGGATCAAGTTTATGGAAGCGACTTATGGGTTCTATTTTACCATGTTGAGTAGACTCAAATCTTTTAATAGATTCTGGATTGTGTTTTGTTCTTAAACTAGAGGTAAGAATTCTAGAGTCATATTTACGTTCGTATGAATAGTTGTTATCTGGAGAGTAAAGGCTGCGAAGTTGCCTACCATAATCACTAGGCTTACCAAAGTCTGCAACTATCCAATCTCTTTCGTATAATTCTTTATATTTTTCTACTTCTGGTAGGTCTTTCAGCGCATCCCAAACTGTAGGAGTTGATGGGAATGTAGTATCAAGATTGGATTTATTTCGTCTTTTATATTTAGTAATTGGGAGTGGATAATTTGGCAAATATAAATCATTCCGACAACCTAATAAAAATAATCTTTCTCTATTTTGAGGCACTCCATAATCAGCAGCATTTAATACTTGATAGTTTGGCTTTATTTGGTAATTCTTTAACTCAAACTCTTTGATTATTTTCGAGATAAAATCTTTGTGTTTTCCTATAGTCATTCCTTTGACATTTTCAAAAACAAAAAATTTTGGCTGTAGCTCTAAAACTAATCTAATAAAATGAAACACCAGAGAATTGCGAGGATCATCAATAAAACGTTTACCTATTAATGAAAATCCTTGACATGGTGGTCCCCCAAAGACAACATCAATTTCTCTATCCCCAATGGATGACTTTTTTCTAATTTCTTCTCCTGTAATATCCACTACACTTTTACAAAAAATAGTCCAAAAAGGAAAATTAAATTCGTGTGTAGCACAATGAATTGGATCAATTTCAACAGACGCAGGCACATCAAAACCTGCCTGTTCAAATCCTAATGTCATTCCACCTGCACCAGCAAATAAATCGACAGCAATAGGTCTACAATTCATCATATTGGTTCATTATCTAGTTAATTATTCTTCATTACTTAATTTAAATCATACTGCATGAATTAATTCAAACATTCATATAGCATTCCGAAATGATTCGTGAGGTAATCGACCACAGGGCGGTCGCAAATCGCAAGACAACAAAACCCTTATATTGAAGTCTTTGCTTTGTGCGATGTGGTTTCTCTTGAATATAATGAAGTGGATTTTTCATTTTGGTAGACGGTTAAAATTTCGTTCTACCATTTTTTTATACGTTGATAATATTTAGGATGGGTCTATTGTTAGCTATCTTTGCAGTTTAGTTTATACAATTAACTGCCGAAAGCGTCTTTCTTTGGCAATTAATTCAAAATCTATGTCGGTTTCTGCTTGTTGTTTATATCTGGGATTAAGATTGATTGCTAGTTGGAGATTTTCTAAGGCTAATTCTAGCTGGGACTGTAAAGCATAACAGGCGGCTTTGTTGTAATAGGCGTTGGCGTAGTCTGGTTTAATATTCAATGCGCGATCAAAGCTTTGAATTGCTTCATCATCATCACCAAGCATAACTAAGGCGTAACCTTTGTTATTCCAAGCTTTGTAAGAGTCGGGGTTTAATTGTAGTGCTGTGTCAAAAGATGCGATCGCTTCTTCATATTCTTCTAATTCTTCTAGAGCTAATCCTCGGTTTAACCAAGCCACAGCATCATCTGGTTTAATTTTTATGGCTCTATCAAAACATTGAAAAGCTTCTTTTTGGTGTTTTAATAATCCTAATGCTACGCCTTTGTCACACCAAGCTTGATGATATTCAGGATTGATTTGTAAGGCTTGATCGTAACAAGCGATCGCATCTTGGTATTGTTTTAATCTTCCCAAAGCGATACCCCGCTTCAACCAAACTAGCGGCTCGTCTGGGTTAAGTTTAATTGCTTTTTTATAGAGAGCGATCGCATCTTCATAACGTTTTTCTGCAAACACCACATCTGCTTGTTTAAGATAATCTTCAGCAGTTAATATATCTTGCGCTTCAGTAGTTTCTGAATCTACTGGTTGTAACGGTGCTGGCTGTAAAATTTCTTGAACCTCCGTAGTCACAACTTCTAAATGAATTGGAGGTGTAATTTCAGCCAATTGTTTTAGAGTTTCTTCTTTTTGTTGTTGAGCTTCTGTTTGTAATTGGGCAAGTTGTGAGAGAAAATCTGACTTAATTTTTTCTAGCTTTTCTATAATTTCCAGCTTTTGTGATTGTGTATTTGACTGTAATTCGGAATATTGAGAAGCAAATTCAGAACCTGATTTTTCTAAATTTTCAATTACTAATTCTTTACTACGTTTAACGTCTACTAACAACTTAGATATTTGTGAGCCAATTTCAGTATGTAATTTCTCCAATTTTTTAATAACACGCTGTTTTTGCTGTATAGCTTCTGTTTGTACATCACTCAGTTGAAACTTAATCTCAGATATTGTTTTATCTATTTCTGCCAAAGCTTGGTCTTTTTGTTGTTGAGTTCCTAACTGCCATTGTGTAAGCTGGGCTGTAAAATCTGCTTGTGATTTTTCCAATCTTTTTAGAACTCGTTGCTTTTGTTCTTGGGTCTCTGATTGCACATTATTAAATTGAGATGTTAACTCAGATATTGATTGTTCTACTTCAGCCCAAGCTTGTTGTTTTTGCTGTCGAGTTTCTGTTTGTAACTCTGATAATTGCGAAGAAAATTCTGACTGTAAAGTTTCCAAACTTGCGATAATTTGTTGCTTTTGTTGCTCTAAAGCTAAATTTGAGCCAGATAATTGAGATGCAAATTGCGATATTAATTCTTGCTTAGAAGTTTCTAAATCTGCAAAGGCTTGCTCTTTTTCTTGTTGAGTTATAACGTTTAAATTAGCAATTTGTGTCGCAAATTCCGATTGCCAATTCGTCACATTCGCTAAAGCTTGATGTTGTTGTTGCTCAAGTTCAGCTTGCCATTTTACTAATTGTTTTCTAAATTCTTGTTGTGATTTTTCTAAGTCAGCAACTGTTTGTTCTTGACTGCGTTGATTAGCTGATTGATACTCTGCTAATCTCTCAGTAAACTCTCCTTGTAAGTTTTCTATATTTTCTAGAATTATCTGCTTTTGTTGTTGAGTTTCACACTGAATCTCAGTAATTTTTGATGTTAATTCTGTGATTGATTGTTCTAATCTTGCAAAAGCTTGTTCTTTTTGTTGTTGAGTGCTTATTTGAATCTCAGATAGCTGTGCTGCAAATTCTAACTGAGTTTGATTGAAATTTTCTTGAATTTGTTCATTCTTTTGCTTTACCTCTGACTGCCAAGCAGTTACTTGAGAAGTAAATTCATGTCGAGATGCGTCTAGCTCAGCAAAAGTTTGTTCTCTTTGTTTTTGGTGTTCGTGTTGAAAATCAGAGATTTCTGATATTAGTTCTGATCTTAATTTTCCTAAAGTGTCAAGGGTGATATTTTTCTGATGTTGAGCATCTATTTCTAATTCTGACAATCGAGAGCCAAATTCTGCTTCTATACTTTTTAATTGTTGTTTCGATGCATTTATTTGTGTTTCTAATTCTGTGAATAAATGCATTTTTGACTCAGATATTTCCGATGGAATTACAGAGATAATCTGTTCTCGTACCGCTTTTGCTTCTTGTTCTAAATCAGTGGTAAGATTTTTGGCTTGTTGGATACTGTGTTGTGCAGTTTGTCTGACACTGAGCAGTTGCTTTTGTAAATCTTCTAATTCCTTGAACTGCTGTGTAGCTTTATCTACAATTTCACGCACCACCGCTCGCCGCAATAACCAAAAAGATGCAATAACAGCGACAGGAAATACAGTCAGTATAATTACCCAAATATTTAGTAAACTGCGCGTACGACCAAAAGCCCGATCTACTTCTGTTTGGACTAGTTCTCGGACTTGTTGCTGTTGTGGTTGTTGAGTGAGTGTAGGAGATGGCGAAACTTGAGCGATAACATCACCAACGGATAGTAAATTAGTAGAAAATACTACAGCGCCTTGCAACAGGAATGCGTAGACAAATTGATGCTTGCTCTTCATGTACCCATCCTTATCCGTTTGGTCAGTTTAAACTTGGCGTACCTGTCTCCAATTTACCAGCCGTTGTCAGCCTTCATTAAAGGGCGTGGCAACACCAAACAAAACCTATTCCTCCATCATAGAACTGTTAGTGGTTGTTGTTGGTCAAGGGTCATTGAGGATCGGGGATTGAGTATTGGGTATTGAGGCTTTATTGTTTCTCTGTTGTCCCCCTTGTCCCCGAACGCGAGTGCGTCTCCTCTGGAGAATCCCCAATCCCATCTTTACTGCGGAGTAGCAATAGGTTTAGCAGTTTTTTCTTTAGCCTGATTATCGGCTGCTTGTTTAAATAATGGTTCAATTTTATTTTGCCAATATTCAATATTGGGTAATTTTTCAGGATGATCTTTGTAAGCCAAAACTTTATCCCATTGACCATTATCTAGTGCCTTATTAATTTCATTGAATAAAGCTTCTGACTTTGTCCAATCTTGCTGCCATTGGGTAATGATATCTGCTGTTTGTTTAAAGTCGGATGCATTCCAAGGTATAGACTTCACAAGTTCGATCGCACTGTCTAAATCTCCAGATTCATATTTCTCTTTTGCTTGTTCTAAAATTTCGCTAGCACTTTTATTCAAAGCTTTATTTTGTGGTTGATTTGAATCTGATTGTGGTGAAGGTGATGATAAAGGTTGTGATGTTTTTGATGGTGATGTTTCTACATCAACAACAGGTTTTGTTGGAAGGGGGCGATTAGCAATCACAGTATTATCATCTACTGTTTTAAGTGCAATACCTCTATCTCGTAGACAAGAAACCCATTCTTCTTTATTTTTTATTGCATCGGAATATATCCAAGCTGAGTTCTTTGGATCAATTTTGACTTCTACCCAACCAGCTTTTGTCCGCTTACCAGTGACTTCCAATTTCTTACCCCTGGTGAGTGTTTCTACGATGTTGTTATTGGCGATCGCAACTGGTTCAGAACGGAGATTAACTTTATTTGCACCAACCACAACAAAGCAGTTACTGGCGCTAACGTCATTACCCCCCCAAAAACTAGTGGTGAAATTTTCGACATTTTTGACTAAAGCTGGGGCGACAACAGCAGCACTGCTTGCCAAAATTACCAGAATACATAGCTGTAGTAAATCAAGACCACCAGAACTTCTGCGAATGGTAGTAGGCTGAGGCTGAGGAGTTGCTGGTTTTGAAACTGCACGATTTACAGGTGCAACAGCGATAGTTCTCTGCTGAGATTGAACCGATGGAGATTTGATGGATTGGTAGCTAGACTTTCTGGGGTTTGTTATAGACTCAGAATGCATACCCAGAGAATGCAATGCTTGTAGTGCTTCTGTAGCAGTTTGGTAGCGGTCTTTAAAGTGATAGCGTATCATCTTGTCTAAAACTGCAACCAAATTTTGATTGATAGGTACTAAATGTTGCCAAAGAATCTCACCAGTGTGAGTATCTTCTTGCAAATCTATTGGTGCTACTCCTGTCAATGCTTGAATTGCAATAATACCCAAAGCATAAATATCACTGTTGGGACGGGGTTTACCTTGTCCTTGTTCTGTAGGCATATAACCGGGAGTACCGATCGCCACTGTTGCGGAGAACTGTCCACCAGCAAATGCTTGAGGATATCCAGAAGGAGAACGTAAGTGTTTGACAGCACCAAAGTCTACTAAAACTAATTTATGGTCAGAGGCACGACGAATAATGTTATCTGGCTTGATATCCCGATGAATTACCCCGTGGCTATGAACAAATTCCAGAATACTGAGAACTTCTATTAATAAATCAATAACTTCGCCCTCAGTCCAAGCTTCATCAGCAACTAGTTCATCATTGAGAGGATGTCCTTCAACAAATTCTTGTACTAAATAAAATTCTTGATTTTCGTCAAAATAAGCTAAAAGTCTGGGAATATGATCATGATTGCCCAGTTTTTCCAAAGTTTCGGCTTCACTGTGAAACAATCGCTTGGCAGTGTCAAAGATTGCAGGGTCGGTGCTAACTGGCTTAAGATGCTTCACCACACAAATAGGATTACCCGGTCGCTTCGTATCCTCGGCAATGTAGGTTTCTCCAAATCCCCCTGTTGCCAAAACTCGAATAACTTGGTATCGGTGGTCTAGTAACTTGCCAATCATATTCCCTCCCCAGTGTTTACACCCAGTTTTGCCGAATGGTAATAAATATCTCCAAGCTTTGATCGATAAAATCCGCTATCTTGAAAAAAGATTTGCACGTAAAACGCACTTTTTAATAGATACAAATTGTTAATTTATTTTTCAATAACATTTTTTAGTACCCATGCCACCTAAAATTACCAACTCACTCGCATGGCAGCAGGCTGAACTCCTCATGCAACCTGCTTTCATTCGCGTTGTTGATAACATTCGCAAGCTGCTGGATCTATCTGATTGGAAAGGAACTTACCAGGATGTACTGATTTGGCCCCTAGAAACCACAGAAGATACAAAAGCAATTGTTACAAAGCTTTTGCAAGAACTAGAAGCTGCAACACCAGAAAAAGCCATAAAAATTAGGGAGACACTAACTCATCTGCCAATTCCCCATCCAGGATATCACTTGTGTTTGCAGCGTCAAGAGCAAGAAGTCAGCGTAGATTTATGGGAGTTATGTTATCAAGTTTGTTTTCTTGATTACACTTCTCCCAACAATACTGCGGTTGAGATTGATACTAGTTTAATTGATGAATTGGGTGATGTGGATTGGCAACGTTTAGATAACAAAGCCAAGCAGTTAGTTGAAGAAGTGTTTGCAAGTTTACCGTAGAATTGGGGATTGGGGATTGGGGATTGGAGATTTTCACATGTTTGGCGTCGCATTATCCCACAAGCGGACAACTAATACCAATTTAATAATAGACAAACACCAGAAATTTAATTAGTCCCTTCCCACTCAGAGATATTTATTTTAGCGTAGGCGCGCTAGCGACTTGCCGCAGGCTACCACAAAGGACACATAGACGCGTAGCGTCTCCTCTGGAGAATCCCCAGTTCCCGATTCCCGATCAAAACTGACGTGACCATTCACTCGGCCAGCGTTCCACCACTACTTTCGTTTGCGTAAAAAACTCAACTGCATGATTACCTTGACCGTGTAAATCACCAAAAAAGCTTTCTTTCCAACCGCTAAAAGGGAAAAATGCCATTGGGGCGGCGACTCCGATGTTGATACCGATATTACCAGCTTCTGCTTCATAGCGAAACTTCCGTGCTGCTGCACCATTGGTGGTAAATAAACAAGCCATATTGCCGTATTGACCACTGTTGACGAAAGCGATCGCCTCATCAATATTATTCACATGAATTAAACTCAGTACTGGCCCAAAAATTTCGGTTTTGGCAATTTCACTAGCTGGATCGACATTTTGCAGAATTGTCGGACGCACAAAGTAGCCTTGTTCATGTCCAAAAATGTTTGGTTGGCGTCCATCTACTAACAACGTCGCGCCACTGTCCGCGCCTTTTTGAATTAAGTCCTCAATTCTATCCTTACTTTGGGCAGAAATTACTGGTCCCATCTCCACACCTTGTTCTAAACCATTACCTACCACCCGCTTTTTGGCAGTATCAGCGATCGCTTCTGTAAAAGTTTGCCGTGCTTCTGCGACGGTGACGGCGATTGAGGCTGCTAAACAACGTTGTCCCGCACAACCAAAGGCGCTATCAGCAGTAATACGCCTGGTCATTTCCATATCTGCATCCGGTAGGACAATAATCGGATTTTTCGCACCACCTTGGCATTGGACACGCTTACCGTTTGCTGCGGCTCGACTATAAATATACTTTGCTACAGGTGTGGAACCAACAAAACTGATTGCCCGAATTTGAGGATGATCCAGAATTGCGTCTACGGCTTGTTTCGTCCCATTCACCAGATTGATGACACCTTTAGGAAAGCCAGTTTTGTCTAGTAACTGGAAGATTTTTTGCATTGTCAGTGGTACTTTTTCCGAAGGTTTGACAATATAGGTGTTACCGCAGGCGATCGCATAGGGCATAAACCAAAATGGTATCATCCCTGGAAAGTTGAAGGGCCCAATCACCGCACATACTCCCAGTGGTTGGCGAATCATCATCTCATCAATCCCCCGCGCAATATCTTCCAGGTTTGTCCCCTGCATCATCATCGGAATACCACAAGCGATTTCAACATTTTCAATGGCGCGGCGCATTTCACCCTTCGACTCAGCCAATGTTTTACCGCATTCTTGGGTAATTGTGCGGGCTAAATCTTCTAGGTTTTCTTCCAATAAATTTTTAAGTTTAAATAAATACTGTACTCGTTCTGTAGGTGGAGTTCGCCGCCATGTAACAAAAGCTGCTGCGGCTGCATCTGTGGATTGATTGACCTCAGATGCAGTTGATAGAGGAACTTTCGCTAATAATTCTGTCGTCGCTGGGTTGATTACATCCAAAAATTCTGTAGTATTAGATGCACGCCATTCACCGTTGATGTAGTTGGGTAATGTGATAATTGTTGCCATTAGTTAAATATTTAATTCCTAAGATAAAAATATAAGTATAGGAATATCTTAGTCTTTAACTGTTTTTGGTAAGGATGAAGCACATAGCTGCTTCTTAGTATGATTTCCGGATTTTTCTGTACAGCACTGGTAGAGTCGGAAATATAAATATTTGCTTAATTCACATTAGTAGGGAGCATCTCAAATGTTTAAAAATCCCGTAGACTGGAAGTCGCTGGCTCACAAACGTCTGTGTTTTTGAGACATCAGGCGTTCCCGCAGGGTAGGGTTAGGCCTGCCTACGCAGGCTATAATTAGTCCGCGCAGGCGGACTAGGTTTGTGTAGCCGCGACTTCTAGTCGCCAGGTAAGTTTGAAAAATTGGGATGCTCCCCATTAGTAGCGTGGCAAGGCTAAATTTGTGCATTAGATTTTTAGTTGCTATACGGCAAATACTGAAATTTTTTTTCGATGACCCTAATTTTTTATCAGTGCAATCTCTGAGGTTTAAAGTATCGTAAATCGAATAATATCGGTTTGTTACGCAACTAGATGCAATTCATATAAGTTTTCCTGGATAAGCATTTGCACGAGTTTGTTATTATTTTTTAGTGACATGCTCATCAGCAAATGCTCTTACATAAAATACTTAAATTTGGTATTAAATTTACTAGTTTATCCAAATTAAAAATGAGTATGACAAATGAAACGTTTGCTTAGAATTTGATAAAAGTAGGATAAAGCAGCCACAGCCAGTAATAACATTCTAAAATTTAAGAAATATTAAATAAAATTGAGGATATTATGGCTGCGAAAGTAGAAATTTACACTTGGAGGACTTGCCCATTTTGCATCCGCGCTAAAAGCTTGCTGAAGAAAAAAGGGGTAAACTTCAGCGAGTACAGTATTGATGGAGATGAGGTCGCACGAGAGAAAATGGCTCAAAGAGCAAATGGAAGACGCTCCGTACCACAAATTTTTATCAATAATGTTCACGTCGGTGGTTGTGATGATATATACGCTTTAGATAGTCGAGGACAGCTAGATAATTTATTAGCTTCTGGCAATAGCGTATAGATAGAAGAGTTCGATGGTATTTTTGTTGGGGAGCGATCGCAAAACTTGTTTAACGATCACGCGATAATCTAAATTGAATGACCGTGGAAGTTGCTGGTAATTGAGGCAGAAAGCGTGAAATTGGCTTTTATTATTGATCCCATACAGACTCTAGACCCTTGTCATGACACAAGCGTCGCTCTAATGGAAGCAGCACATGTCATGGGACATGAAGTCTGGATCACTCAAGCGAATTTACTAAGTGTAGTAGCAGGAAAAGCTTGGGCTATTTTGCAACGGGTAGAACTCGTGCCTATTGAATTGGTGGAAGGACTCTGGGTAGCAGCGAATCCTTGGTACACTCTGGGCGATCGCATCTGCATGTCTTTGGAAGCAATGGATGCTGTATTCATGCGAACCGATCCACCAGTTACAGTTTCATACCTCTATGCTACCTACATTCTGGACTACATTGATCAAGACAAAACCTTGGTCATCAATAGTCCTAGTGGTATCCGAGCAGCAAATGAAAAAATGTACGCCCTTCAGTTTACCAAGGTAATACCAGAAACCATTGTTACCGCCGATAAGCAGATTATCCGAGATTTTGTGGAAGCAAAAGGTACAGCAGTTCTCAAACCACTAGGTAATAAAGCTGGTGAGGGAATTTTAATTTTGCAACCAGGCGATCGCAACCTCAACTCCATGATCGAGCTTAGTACTCTTCGGGGTGGAGTACCTGTGATGGTACAAAATTTTATCCCAGAGGCGAAAGCAGGAGATAAACGCATCATCCTTGTTGATGGCAAACCGATTGGAGCAGTGAATCGCCTTTCTGCTAGCGGTGAATTTCGCAATAACATGGCTGCTGGTGGTACAGTTGCCAAAACCGAAATTACCCCAAAAGAACACGAAATCTGCTCCGAAGTTGCCGAAACCCTACGTCAAGACGGCCTAGTTTTTGTCGGGATCGATGTAATTGGTGGCTACTTGACAGAAGTCAATGTCACCAGTCCCACAGGAATACGTGAAATTGATCGACTAGAGGGTATTCGCCTTGGTCATCTGGTGATCAAATGGGTTGAGCAGACAAAAAATTTATAAATTATTGATTATGAATTATGAATTCTTTCAATCTTCATAATTCATGATTCATCTGTAATTACTCTTGCACCCTGGAAACTGAAACAATAAATTACAAATAACATAGAGAGTTACAGTGGCGTCCGGTGCTGAAATTTAGACCGAACAGCTAAAAAATAGCTCTGTGTTGAAAGACTACAAAAGCAAAATAAGTCCATCATTAACAATACTTATCCAGACCCAAGACACTATTAAGACAACTGAATCAATAACCAAAACAAAGGCGATCGCTTTCGTTTTTTACCAAACACACTGATGATTTTAAACAAGCTGACTCCAGCCTAAACTACTTTCAGTCTATGGGATACGTAGATGAGTTGAGATACTGATTGGCTACACCAAAAATGGTAACTAAATTGCTGATCATAACCCCTGTTATAAACTAGTGGAATTAGAAATGAGCAGCCGGCAAGCCAACAGTTAATCTTTTAATTGCGTGGTGGTGTCCGCTTCCGCAGAAAATCAGGAATATCCAATATGGTTCCTTTTTCTTTTGGTTCTGGAGTTGGTGTTGGTGGAGTGGGCGCAGCAGGCTGTTGCATTGGTCTTCTTTGTGGTGGGGTTTGTACTACTCGCCCTTGGGTAACGTTTGGCTGTTGTGCAGTTGGGGCTTCACCTGTAAATCCAGTTGCAATCACGGTGAGTCTGACTTCACCTTGGAGTCTGTCATCAATCACTGCCCCAAAAATGATATTGGCATTGGGATCAACCACTTCATAAATTGTTTCAGCAGCAGCATTCACCTCGTGTAGTGTGAGATCGCTACCACCAGTGATGTTAAAGACAACACCCCTAGCTCCTTCAATCGAACACTCAAGTAATGGCGAAGAAATTGCTGCGATCGCAGCTTCTCTGGCTCTAGATTTTCCAGAACCAATACCAATCCCCATTAATGCTGATCCTGCATCTGCCATTACTGCTCGCACATCTGCAAAGTCAACATTGATCAAACCAGGAATGGTAATAATATCGGAAATACCTTGTACCCCTTGGCGTAACACATCATCTGCATAGCGAAAAGCTTCTTGCATCGGTGTTTGTTCAGGGATCACTTCCAGTAGCTTGTTGTTAGGGATGATAATTAATGTATCTACCCTACTTTTTAGCCCTTCGATCCCTTGCTCTGATTGGCTGATCCGGCGACGCCCCTCAAAGATAAACGGACGTGTAACTACACCAACGGTGAGAGCGCCCATTTCTTTGGCTATTTCTGCCACAATCGGAGCTGCACCTGTACCAGTTCCACCACCCATACCAGCAGTAATAAATACTAAATCAGCACCGTCTAAAGCCGTCGCAATCTCATCCCGTGACTCCTCAGCAGCTTTTTGACCAATAGCAGGATTACCACCTGCTCCCAACCCCCGTGTTAGTTTCTGCCCTATTTGTAGTCTGCTCGGAGCTGCTGCCAAAGTCAGAGCTTGAGCATCTGTGTTGATAGACCAAAACTCTACACCACTGACATCTGATGCAATCATGCGGTTAACAGCATTGCTACCACCGCCACCTACACCAATCACTTTAATGTTGGCAACTCGACCGGGAACAATGTCGCCGATTCGGGTATCTTCATGCTCTATTTTTTTACTGTCATTATTTTGCCCAAAGCTCAACCCTGAATGATTAAACGGATTTGTGGAATTCACAGCCAGTGAAAAAGCAGACTGTCCTGGAGATTGGGAGTTTTTATAGGTAAGTCCTTGGTTATTATCAAGTGTCATTGGATTCACAAAGGTAGATAAACGGCTTTTTAAGGTGTCATTCACCTAAGAGTCAACTATAGTTTGACGCTACCATCAACAATATGACATTGTTTTTTCTTGTTCTTCCCACTTCTAACCCTTTCGGGATTAGAGGTAGGAACATTTGTTATGGGGTAAGTCATCAAGGCGCTTGTTTGCACAGTTAATTCTAGAGAAGTATACCTACTATTTACTTGAAAATGACCTGTATCACTTCCACCAGACATTAATATATTCACTGCTTTTTTACCGATTTGGTTCGGTATCCCCTTTGTAACCCCAATAACCTTTTTCGTTTGCTGCCGTTGCTTTATGTTGGTCATTAATTTTACAGTTATAAGTGTATTTTTTTTCTTTTCTCATTAAAATAAGCCAGAAGACTGGTATAAAATATTAGGCATAAAACTATTAAAACATTGCTGAAAACCAAAAATAGATAGTTCCAAGTTCAAAAATTGCATAGCCACGCAGTATTGAATTATACTCTTACATTTAAAAATCAAATTTTTGCACGTAAAATACTGAGATAATTGTATTACTTGCAAAGACTGGCGATGACACGTTAGTTCTCGGTTGATGATATGTTTAATCGGATTCACTATTGGGGATAATTGCAACTTCATACAAATTTAGTGTCTTAATATTTTATTTACCTATGCTCTAAATAGAGGTGACGGAAAAACTATATTTGTAGTGTTTTACTGAGGTTTTGAAACATCTTATTGATTTACTGCTTTACTTAGCTCAATTCAAACATCTACCTAAGAGTAAACTCTCGAAAAGTCTTTAAAAGCAACAGTTTACCTACATGAATTGGCAGGTAATAAAAAGAACTTCAATATAGCAAGTATTGTGCTAAACTGAAGATTGGGTAGTTAAAAATTGCTTTTAGGTAAGATGCTATAAGTAAAGAACCTAACATCTTCTACCCATCATTAGATGTTAGTTAAATAACAATAATACCTTTTACTGTCTAAAGAGAGGTTTTGCAACTAATCCTCCAGTTGTAATTACGAAGTTAATGCCGATTTTGACATAGATGACTGGGCAAACCCAACTCAACAATAAACATAATTATTCAACATAAAACTTCTTTATAGCCTAAGAATCTTCTAACATCAAACACGCAAGTTTTTTTTGCTCGGTTTGGATATTGGTTTCCTGTTTTTTTGGTTCATTTGTACTAGCAAGTGTTCTGGATTTTTCAAATCGATATATTCTATTTCATTGGGATTTAGTTGTGAGGGGAGATGGCGAATTTGGGCAAGTACCTTAATTTGTTCTGGTAACTGGGGACTGGGAGTACCGAGATGTACCAAACCTAGTTCTGTTTTTATAATCAAGTTTGTTGGGTCTTGCCAATCTATTTCTGTCACTTTTAAGGAAGTTTGACTGATCGCTTCATAGAAAGAACTCCAGTAGGAACGATATTGTTCTGGTGATCCGATCACTTTTAAAGTTGGCAGTTTGACTCTAGAGTTGAGGGAAGTCAAATTTTTTAAAGGTATCCAGACGCCATTCGCATCTAGTAATCCCATGGTTACTTTTGTATTGGCATTTTTACTATTGGCTTGTTCTCGCCGCATTTGAGCGATCGCGACTGGTGTTCTTTCCTGAAGTTGGACTACCAAGCCAGGAGGAAACAGGCGACGACTCACGGTTGCTTGGGAAATACTTGGTTGTTGCTGTAGAGAACGAGCAATCCGAGATGGTTCAATCTTCCACAAAGATTGGGGATAAGACAACACTAGCAAAGACTGAACCTCTTGAGCCGAAAGCAATTGATTTCCTGTAATCACCACATCTTTGGGAGTTTTGAGAACCCAATTCGGTTGAATTGCTATCCAAAGCAAACCACCCGCCAAACTAGTTACGCTCACAGTTCGCCAAATCGCTTGAATAAGTTTGATCAACCGCTTTTTACGTAACTTCTTACGGCGTCTTGCTAAGATTGTGCGGGAAATTGATACTATGCTAGCCATTCAAACCTCTTCCACACCCTTAATCCAAGTCGTTAATTGTTAATTGCACATTAGTAGCATTCAATAATTGTAGTCAAAGCTGCCGTTTCAACACTCTACAGCAACAAAATCAAGATTTTAGTAGTTAGCCATTGTACATTCATACAATTTGAAATTTACAATTGTTCTGAAATCTGGACTTTGAACTTATGTAGCTTTTGTTTGATGCGTGACCAATCATTCCAAGCCTGCTCAGAATTATCGGTGATCATTTAATTAAAAAAGCTACAAGTTTTGTTGACAAATAGATATTTTTGTGCATCTGTAAATCAGGACAGAGTAATTAGCGAAAACGAAATTATACTCTGATTTTGCATCGCTCAGAGAATTATCTGTCATCAAAACTTCTACTAAAATCGTTTAAAGTATAATCTATGACAATCCAAATAGCATGTGTTCTAATTATTGCGAAAAATAAAAATAGATAAACATACTGTATTTTGGTTTGCAAAAAATAGTCAAAAAAATCACTATTTTATACAATAATTGCCTGATGCATTCTTGTAAATATTTATACTCAAGATTTTATATAACACACTAAGCTGAGGATACTATCTAGTATGGTTCACCGTTAAAGCGTGATTGAGATTGACATAAATTTATCTGGGATTAAAATTAGAGATTGTCAAAATATCAACAATAGGTGTAAAAAAGACAAGATATAATCCACATATCAGGGAGTGATAAAATTCTTACCATGCTACGGACTTACTAAACGCAAAAAATGCAGAATAAGTCTCATGCATACTTTTATGGGAAGGTAAGGGTTACTTATTTTTTTTTATACTCAAAACAAGTCTGCATCTACATGAAAACATCACTAAATTTGCAACGTTTTTATCAAGCCTGTAATCCTAGTAAAACCCTGGTAATGGGTGATGCATCAGATCGACAATACTACATAGACTTTTCTGATGTGCGTGGTTGCAAAATTGTGGAAGAACTGCAACGCACAATTGTCCGTATTTCTCCAAATGACCCAACTTGCCAGTTATTTACAGGTCATATTGGTTGTGGTAAATCAACAGAATTACAGCGCCTAAAGACAGAACTAGAGCAGACAGGCTTTCATGTCGTTTATTTTGAATCCAGTCAAGACTTAGACATGGCCGATATTGACGTCAGCGATATTTTGCTGAGTATAGCCCGTCAAGTCAGCACTAGTTTAGAAGCAATTAACATCAAAGAGAAATCAGGTTATTTTGCTAATTTGTTTCGAGAAATTGGGGATTTTTTACAAACTCCAATAGATTTATCAGCAGAAGCAGAATTGTCTTTAGGTATTGCGAAAATTAGCGCCAAAACTAAAGATAGTCCACAATTACGCAATCAACTGCGCCAGTACTTGGAACCACGCACCAATGGTATTCTGCAAGCAATCAACGAAGAATTGCTAGACAAAGCTGTTCAACAGCTAAAGCAGCGTGGTCAAAAAGGATTAGTAGTAATTGTCGATAACTTAGATCGAGTTGATATGCGCCCCTTAGCTTCAGGGCGATCGCTACCAGAATATCTTTTCATTGACCGAGGCGAACAGTTACGCCGACTCAAATGCCATATGGTCTACACTATCCCCCTGGCATTAATTTTTTCTAATGAGTACGAAACACTCAAAAACCGTCTTGGGGGTGGTATCGCTCCGAAAGTGTTACCAATGGTACTTGTGCGCCAAAGAGATGGTAGTGACTACGAATCAGGAATATCTCTGTTACGCCAACTAGTACTAACAAGGGCTTTTCCTGAAATTTCCTGGAATGCAAGGCTAGGCTTAATCACAGAGTTATTTGATCATCCCCAAACTCTAGATCGCCTATGTCGGATCAGTGGTGGTCATATTCGTAACCTTCTAGGTCTGTTATACAGTTGTCTGCAACGGCAAGATCCACCTTTTTCTCAGGATTGTTTAGAAGCAGTAATCAAAGACTATCGTGATGATCTGCTATTAGCAATTGATGAACAAGTCTGGGAATTGCTATTAGAAGTAGTGAATCAACAAAGTGTCAAAGGCGAATCTGATTACCAGACATTGCTACGCAGTATGTTTGTCTTTGAATACCGTGATACTACAGGACGCTGGTTTGGTATTAGTCCAGCATTAGCGGAAACAGAAAAAATCCTCGCTTGGCAGCAAAGCAGGCTTATTCACAACTCATAACTATTTCTGACGTTTTCTAAAATCTAAAATCTAAAATCTAAAATCCAAAATCGGATGACAGAGTGGAAATTCACAGGTACTGAGAACGCCAGTGAAAATCAGCGTTCTGTGCAAAGGTTGATCCGGGCGATCGCACTGTCTAAAAGTCAATTTGCTCTAATTTTAGTGCGATGCAATTACAGGCAACTATGCGAACAAATGTTAGAGAACCTCCGTTCTTTAACTAAAGATATTTACTTACGAGAAGTTTTTCTTTCGACTTCGTCCACTGCTCTACATGCCACTATTGTTTCAGAACTATTTTTAGATAATCCTACTGTAATTACAGATTGTTTACCATCTGCTGTGATGATTTTCGGTCTAGAGACAGTTAGTGCTTTGGAAGACTTGTTAATTGGTATCAACCAAGCACGAGATATCTATGCTGATAGTTTTCCTTTTCCCGTAATATTGTGGCTTACAGACGAAGTAGCAACATTGCTGTCGAGATTAGCACCTGATTTTAAAAGTTGGGCAGCAACTACGATCAAATTTGAAATGGCAAAAGAAGATTTGATTGCTCTAATTAAGCAGCAGACAGAATCTTTATTTGCCAATATTTTAGCAGCAGGAGCAGAACATTTTTTATCTAATGCTGCCCTTGATTTAGATCCTAAATCTCAGCAGCGTCATGAAATAGAGTCAGCACGTCATGATTTGAAAACGCGTTATGACGTCAAATTAGAACCAGAATTAACAGCAAGTCTCGAATTTGTTTTGGGACGCGATCGCTATGCTAATGATGAAATTGAAGAAGCTTTAAATTATTTTCAACACAGTTTAGAGCTTTGGGAGCAACAAGAGAATACACAGAAGTTCTCTATGTCTTCTGTAGATCGCTCACTACTGAGACAAGCCGTTGTACTCTTTCACCAAGGACTGTGCTATCGTCGAATGGCTGAATTACGTCCTGCGCTCAACAGAAGGTATTGGCAAGACGCACTCTTTTGGTTTAAGCAATGTCTAGGAATTTTAGAAAAAGCACAAAGACAAGATTTAGTAGCTAAATTCATTTTGCCAACTTGCGAAATGTTGCAACGTTTACAAGCTTGGCAAGATTTGCAAGAATTAGCTCTCAAGTCTTTAGAATTGCATCGAATCTATGGTGATGAAGTACAAGTAGCACAAGACTATGGTTTTTTAGCTGCTGTGGCTGCTTCTGAGTCAAATTGGACAGCTGCCCATGAATTAGCCAATTCTGCGCTTTCTATTGCTGAAGAAGCACCAAAGGTTTCCCGTCAACAAGAAAGTTCCTATCTGCTTTTACTAGGGCGAACACAGCGACAGATGGGAGAGTGGGAAGAAGCAGTCAATAATCTAGAGTGGGCGAAGATTGTTTGTGAACCACAGTATGAGCCATCACTGTACTTAGAAATTGTGGATGAATTGCGATCGCTATACTTTGTTGAACGCCATGACTACTTAGAGGCATTTAATCTCAAAAAAGAAAAAGCTCAAATTGAGCATCAATATGGCTTTCGTGCTTTCATTGGCGCTAGTCAATTACAGCCACAACGTTACAGAATTAATTCGGCCCTACACTCACAAACAAGCACAATCTTTCCCGAAGAAATTGCCCAAGAAATAGCCGCTTCTGGAAGACAGCAAGATATTAATCGCTTAATTGAAAGAATTACCCGTGCAGACTGTAAACTCACAGTTATTCATGGGCCTAGTGGTGTTGGTAAAAGTTCAATTCTCAAAGCTGGTTTAGTTCCAGCTTTAAAACAAACAATCATCGGAGAACGTAATCCTTTACAGATTGTCTTATCTGTTTATACAGATTGGCAAACAAGTTTAGGACATAGTTTAAACCAGGCGATCGCTCAAAACAAAATCACTACTCAGAGTGAGTTTTCTCACAATTTTATTATCAAGCAATTAAAATCATTAACTGATCGTAATTATACTATTATCTTGATTTTTGACCAGTTTGAAGAGTTTTTCTTTGTTAATAAAAATGCCTTGGCTAGAACCGAATTTTATCAAATTTTTAGTGAATGTTTAAATATTGCTTATGTGAAAATTATTTTATCATTGCGAGAAGATTGTTTACATTATTTATTGGATTTAGAGCGTTTTTGTAATCAGAATAATGCTCGTGGTTATGATTTAGATGTAATTAATAAAAACATTTTAGATAAAGATATTCGCTACTACTTAGGAAAATTTTCTAAAAAAGATGCAATTGTTGTTATTCAAAGTCTAAATCAACGTTCTTATTATGGATTAAGTCATGAGCTAATCAACCAAATAGTAAATGATTTAGCAGGAGATATTGAAGAAGTACATCCGATTGAATTACAAATAGTCTGCGCCCAACTACAAACCGAAAAAATTACTACTATTGAAGAGTATAAGCGTTGTGGTGGCTCCAAGAAATTAGTACAGCGCTGGTTAGAAGAAGTAATCCAAGATTGTGGTCAGGAAAACGAATATTTAAGTTGGAAATTATTGTTTGAGTTAACTGATGAAAAAAGTACAAGACCGATTAAAACAAAAGCTGAGTTAGTAGCTGCACTAATTCAAGAAAGAGACGGGAAAATCGGTAAATGGGGAGATAAAGGAGCAAGTAAAACTATAACTTCATCTCGAAATCTCTATCACCCCATCATCAATATAGAAATAATTTTAGACATATTGGTAGGTAGTGGACTAATATTGCGAGTTCGGGAAGAATCAGGCGATCGCTATCAATTAGTTCATGATTATTTAGTAGAACCAATTCGTAAAAAAAATAACTATGGCATAGTTGCTGAACTTGCCAAAATCAGATTTGAAAAAACAAAAGCTGAAGTAGCTCAAAAAGTCAGTCAAGAAAAACTGAATTTAGTTTTACAAAGACGATTGCGAGAAGCACGTATTGCAGGTGTATTATTGGCAATCATGTCAACAACAATAGCAGGGTTATGGTGGCAAGCTGACTTACAAAAAAGAGCAGCTATTCGTGAAACAATGCGGGCAGAAAATAGCGAGACTAATTTGAAAATTAGTGCGATCACAGCCTCCTCAGAAGCTTTATTTGCGTCCAATAAAGAATTTGATGCTCTTCTGGAAAGTTTACGTGCATGGCAGAAACTTAAGCAAGCAAATGGAATACAATCAGATACTAAGATGCGGGTAGTAACTGCTTTACAGCAGGCAGTATACGGAGTCACCGAGGTCAATCGTCTAGAGGGACACAATGATATTGTTTGGGGTATTGCATTCAGCCCCGATGGCAAATTATTGGCATCAGGTAGCCGCGATCGCACAATCAAGTTATGGCATCCTAATGGTGCGTTAATCCAGACTCTTGATCATCATAGCGATGCAATCACTGGTCTTAGCTTTAGTCCTGATGGTCAAACTCTCGCCTCTGCTAGTCGCGACAAAACAGTCAAAATCTGGCGTCGTCATCCCATCACAGGAAAATTTTTTCCCCAACCCGAAAAAACTCTCCAAGGACACACCGATTGGGTCTTCAGCGTGAATTTCAGCCCAGATGGCAAATTATTAGCTACAGGTAGTAAAGATACAAATGTTAAGCTATGGCGTCGGAATGGAAAATTCATCAAAACACTGCGGGGACATCAAGGTTGGGTGAATTGGGTCAGCTTTAGTCCTGATGGCCAATTTCTAGCCTCAGCTAGTGACGACAAAACAGTCAAAATCTGGCGACACGACGGTAAATTACTGAAAACTTTGTTAGCGCATCAAGAGGGAGTCGCGACCCTAGCTTTTAGCCCTAACGGTCAAATACTCGCAACATCAGGTCGAGACAAAACTGTCAAGCTTTGGCGGCGTTTGGGTAAAAGTGGTAAAGATAATTATGATTTTCGTCTTTATAAGACTTTACAACAACAAAATACTATTGTATGGAATCTCAACTTTAGTTCTGATGGTCAACAGCTAGCTTGTGCAGGTGATGACAACACTGTATACCTGTGGAAAATCAATGAAAAAGGCGAGGTGGAAAATCAACCTGACAAAACCTTTAAAGGACACAGTGATGGTGTTGTCAGTGTTGCTTTCAGTCCTGATCATAGGCTATTGGCATCGGCTAGTTATGACAAAACAGTCAGATTATGGAGTCTAAATGCTTTGAGACTACCTGTCCTTCAAGGTCACACAGATCGAGTTTTGAGTGTGAGTTGGAGTCGTGATGGCAAAATGCTGGCTTCTGGTAGTAAGGATCACACTGTCAAACTCTGGCAACGTGAACTCAAGAGTGGTAAAACTCGTTTGTATAAAACTTTAGTTGCACATACTGATAGAGTTCCGAGTGTCAGTTTTGACCCCCAAGGTCAGATGTTGGCTTCAGGGAGTTATGACAAAACCGTGAAACTTTGGGGGCTAGATGGTCATCTACTCAAGACTCTGACAGGACATAGCGATAGTGTCATGAGTGTTAGTTTTAGTCCAGACGGAGAGTTATTAGCATCAGCTAGTAAAGATCGGAGTGTGAAACTTTGGAATCGTGAAGGTCACTTAGTTAAAACTCTATTAGGACATCAGGGTTGGGTAAATAGCATCAGTTTTAGCCCGAATGGTCAAATTCTTGCTTCAGCCAGTGATGATCAAACGGTAAAACTTTGGCGACGAGACGGTACTTTGTTGAAAACTTTTTCACCTCATGATAGTTGGGTTTTGGGTGTAAGTTTTAGTCCCACTGATCATTTACTAGCTTCTGCTAGCTGGGATAATACCGTCAGGCTATGGCGTTCTGATGGCACATTATTGAAAACATTGTTAAAGGGCTATAGCGATAGTGTTAACTCTGTAACTTTTAGCCCCAATGGCGAGATTCTTGCTGCTGCTGGTTGGGATAGCACAGTGAAAATTTGGAGTTATGATGGCAAATTGATCAAAACTCTTAATGGACATCATGCTCCGGTATTGAGTGTAAGTTTTAGTCCCGATAGTCAAACCTTAGCATCAGCTGGCAATGACAACATCATCATCTTATGGAATTTAGACATGAATGACTTACTAGTGCATGGTTGTAACTGGGTAAGTGATTACCTTCGCTACAATCGCAATGTCGATCAACGCGATCGCTCTCTGTGTCATGGTTTCATCTCACGCTCCCCGAAGGAACAGACGTGAGGCTTCTTGCTGTTTCCCCTGTCGCTACACCCCACTCCTTGAAGGGGTGGGATTCTCAATTGACTTAGCTTGCTGATCCTACCGCCTCAATAGCAGCTTCTAGAGCGATCGCCACATGAGTCCAATGTGTTCCCCCTTGGCAATACACTACATACGGTTCTCGTAACGGCCCGTCCGCCGAGAACTCTAATGTGCTACCCTCAATAAATGTCCCGCCAGCCATGACGACTTTGCTTTCGTAACCTGGCATTTGATCAGGAATGGGGTCTAGATAAGAACCGATGGGTGAATTTTGTTGTATTGCCTTACAAAATGCAATTAACTTCTCGGCAGAACCGAGTTTTATTGCTTGGATCACATCACGCCGAGGTGCAAGGGGTGCGGGATTAACTGGATAACCAAGCTTGTCAAAAACATAACCTGTCAAGTGCGTACCTTTCATGGCTTCCCCTACCATCTGGGGTGCAAGAAATAAGCCTTGGAAGAGTAGACGATTTTGGTCAAAGGTCGCACCGCCGTAACTACCGATACCAGGGGCAGTCAGGCGACAGGCAGCCGCTTCTACCAAATCAGCGCGACCAGCGACGTAACCACCAGCTGTGACAATAGTTCCACCAGGGTTTTTGATCAAGGAACCCGCCATTAAATCAGCGCCGACCTGCGTAGGTTCACTGAGTTCTATAAATTCGCCGTAGCAATTATCAACAAAGCAAATCGTGTTTGGATTTTGCTGCTTGACTAAATTAATAATTTTTTCAATATCAGCAATTGACAAACTCGGACGCCAAGAATAGCCACAAGAGCGCTGAATGAGGACTAAACTAGTTTTATTCTCTACCGTTCGGCTTAAAGCTTGCCAATCCACTGTTCCTTCTGGAGTAAGATCCAATTGGCGATAGCGGATGCCAAACTCTATAAGGGAGCCTTGACCATGACCCCGTAAACCTATCACTTCTTCTAATGTGTCGTAAGGAGCGCCAGCCACCGAGAGTATTTCGTCACCAGGACGGAGGACACCAAGTAAGGCACAAGCGATCGCGTGAGTTCCAGATACAAACTGAACTCGCACAATAGCTGCCTCTGCGCCCATAACTTCGGCAAACACTTTGTCTAAAGTTTCTCGCCCTAAGTCATCATGACCGTATCCTGTGACACCTGCAAAATGGTGAGCGCCGACTCGATGATGGCGAAAAGCACTTAACACTCTGTAAAGATTTCTCTTGACCTGAGCGTCAATTCCAGAAAAAATCTGTAACAGTGCCTGTTCTGCTTGCCGCAGCTGTTCCAAGCTGTTCATTAGTTCCTCATTCACAAAAAAAACATAATATGCGGATTTAAGGATCGCGCAGATTAGGCTGAACAATTCCTATTCAGGTTACTGCATGACAATTGCTACATCAACAAAATCCCGAAGCCATTTAGTACACATTACATTCTTGAGTGTTCTGCACGCTGCTGCGTTGCTTGCTCTGTTTCCCGGTTTCTTTAGCTGGAAAGCAGTTGGTGTGTGCTTGTTTCTCCATTGGGTAACAGGTGGCTTAGGTATTACTCTGGGCTATCACCGCCTCGTCACCCACCGTAGTTTTCAAACTCCTAAGTGGCTAGAATACTTCCTTGTTTTATGCGGAACCCTTTCCTGCGAAGGAGGGCCAATAGAATGGGTTGGTATGCATCGAATGCATCATTTGTACTCAGACAAGGAGTTAGATCCCCATGATTCCAACAAAGGCTTCTGGTGGAGTCACATGGGTTGGATGTTTTTTCATTCACCACTACAGCCAGAAGTACCTCGCTTTACGAAAGATATTTGCGATGACCCAGTTTATCAGTTTTTCCAAAACAATTTAATTTGGCTCCAAGTAGCTCTAGGTGTAGTACTGTTTTTGCTAGGTGGCTGGCCTTTCGTGATCTGGGGAGTTTTTGTTCGCCTAGTTTTTGTATGGCATTGCACCTGGTTAGTCAATAGTGCTACCCATAAATTTGGTTATCGTACTTATGAATCAGGCGATCGCTCAACAAATTGTTGGTGGGTTGCCTTATTAACTTACGGTGAAGGTTGGCACAATAACCACCATGCATTTCAGTATTCGGCTCGTCACGGACTGCAATGGTGGGAATTTGACATGACTTGGATGACAGTCAAACTGCTACAGACGCTTGGTCTAGCCACGAATGTCAAGTTAGCAGATAAAAAGTCATGAGATGATTAAAGTCATCAATTATTGATAATTGAACTAACGCTGTATGCGATTCTTAACCCCCACTCATTCTTAGCTCTATGGTCTAGGAATGAGTGGGGGTTTCAAAAAAATGCCTTGCTGTTTAATTGTGTTACACATCGCCTCTAAAATAGTAGAAATTATTGTAGATTTTTTACAAAGAAAGGCAGAGGGTCGAGGGCAGAAGGCAGAAGGTAAGAAGTATCAATTAAAACTTTAGTTGTGGGTATAAAGCCCACTAAGGAAGAAAATGTATTTCGAGATGCGTAGCGCGATGAAATACGGCATCCTTGTTTCAATCCCACGTTTTTAGACGTGGGTTCCCTTCTGCCTTCTGCCTCCTGCCTTCTGCCTTCATGAATGGAAAATCATCTTCCGAAATTTAAAACCAGATGAGTAATCCCCGTGTTCTGTGCCTGGGTGAGATTTTATTTGATTGTTTAGCTGATCAATTGGGGCGATCGCTCGCCGAGGTGGAGTCTTGGACTCCTTATCCAGGAGGTGCGCCAGCCAACGTAGCCTGTGCTTTAGTCAAGCTGGGTATCCCCACGGGATTTATTGGTTGTGTAGGTGAAGATCAACCAGGCAATGAACTGGTAGACTTATTGCAAAATATCGATGTAGATACAACTGGTGTCCAGCGCCATCCTACAGCACCAACGCGACAAGTTTATGTCGTTCGCTCTGTTGAAGGCGATCGCCACTTTGCTGGATTTGGACAGTACGACACCACAGAATTTGCTGATACCCGCTTGCAAGCCAAGCAATTACCAATCAAGCTCTTTGAAGCCGCAGATTTTCTGGTTTTGGGAACTTTGGAATTAGCCTATCCAGAAAGTGCCAAAGCAGTTTACCGTACTTTGCAACTAGCAGAAGAATACAACCTCAAAGTTTTGCTGGATGTGAATTGGCGTCCTGTATTTTGGCCTAACCCTGACATAGCACCGCAAACGATCCGTGCATTATTCAAACAAGTCGATTTTCTCAAACTTTCACTAGAAGAAGCCGAATGGCTATTTAACACCAGAAGACCAAGGGAAATTTTCAACCATCTCGACTCCATTGAAGGTGTGGTAGTGACGGATGGCGAACACGGTTGTGCTTACTCCTTTGAAGAACACGATGGTGAATTACCCGCCTTTGCTGTGAATGTAGCTGATACCACTGGCGCCGGAGATAGTTTTGTGGCTGGATTCATCCACCAGTTAATAACTCATGGGATCAAAAGCTTGAGTGATCCAGAAAAAGCTAAACATATTGTCACCTATGCTAGCGCTGTTGGAGCATTGACAACAATGAAACCAGGAGCGATCGCATCTCAACCAACCACAGATGAGGTGGAAGCTTTTCTGTTGCAACATTCTAAGTAGCTCGACACATTGATTTTAATGAGTGGCGGGTGTTCAGATCCCCGACTTCTTCTGTGAAGTCGGGGATCTATATCTATAAGGAGCATCCCAATTTTTTCAATATACCCGCGCTTGGGTTTAAACCCTTATACCAATTAAATATGAAGCTGCACATTATTTTAACCCCTCCCAACCTCCCCTTACCAAGGGGAGGTGCCGAAGGCGGTGGGGTTCTTTCTATGCATCTTCATATGAAAATGGTATTAGCTAATTGCACAAGTCGTCTTCAGACGACTCTAATAAATCAAGTAGTCTACTTAAGCAGACTTGAGCTATGACCAGGCGGTTTTTTGAACTTCGATTTTAATTACTGCTGAAGCCTTCTAATATCCTGCAAGGCGTTTTGATACCCTTGTTTATTTCCTTCTTTTTGAAATATTTCAGCAGCTTTTTGTAAATCCGCGATCCCACCTTGTTTGTCACCCCAATTACCACGAGCATTACCTCGGCGGTAATAAGCATAGGCAAAATTGGGATTAATTTTGATAGCTTGGTTGTAATCAGCTATAGCCCCTTTCTTGTCTCCTAAATCACGAAGAGCATTACCTCGGTTGTAGTAAGCTTTGTCGTAGTTGGGATTAATTTTGAGCGCTTCGTTGCAATCAGCTATAGCCCCTTGCTCGTCTCCTAAATATAAGCGGATATTACATCGGTTGTTGTAGGCTTTGTCATAGTTGGGCTTCAGTTTGATGGCTTGAGTGTAATCAGTTATAGCCCCTTGTCTGTCTCCTAATTTACTACGGACTAAACCTCGGTTGTAGTATGCTTCGGCATAGTTGGGATTAATCTGGAGGGCTTGGTTGTAATCATCTATAGCCCCTTGTCTGTCTCCTAGATCCGAAAGAGCATTACCTCGGTTGTTATAGGCTTTGTCATAGTTGGGCCTAAGTTTGAGGGCTTGGTTGTAATCACTTATAGCTCCTTGGTTATCTTTTAATCCACGACGAGCTTTACCCCGGTTGAGATAGGCTGGGGCAAAATTGGAATTAAGTTTGAGAGCTTGGTTGCAATCACTAATGGCTCCTTGATGATCTCCTAAATCTGAGCGGATATTACATCGGTTGCTATAAGCTAAGGCAAACTTGGGATTAATTCTGAGGGCTTGGGTGTAATCAGCTACAGCTCCTTTGTTATCTCCTAATTCGGAACGGACTATACCTCGGTTGTTGTAAGCATACACATATCTAGGATTGAGGCGAATTGCTGTGCTGTAATCGGCGATCGCTCCTTGATAGTCTTTCTGAGTATACTTCTCCTTTGCTTTGATATAAAAATCGTCAGATTTAGGCGCAGCAGTAACTTTTTTAATTGGCGCAGTCAATCCCGTATTTGCCGTCAATATTGGTATTTGTCGTAAAGCTAAGTTAATGGTAGTGCCTATACCCACGTCTAATTGATCGTCAACTCTGCCATGAACGCCTACTACTTCCCCTTGTTCATTCAGCACAGGCCCGCCGCTCATACCTTTGGCTGTCTTATTATCGTAAATTAAGTTATAACCATCACGCTGGGCAGTACCATTAGCATTTACTTGTCCCTTCACGAAAAATAAGCCAGGATTAGAAATTGCTGCTGTCCTCCCAGGAAACCCAGCAACATACACAGTTGTACTGGCTGTGGCTTGATCGGAATTACCAATTTTCGCAACGTTATAAGTTTCACTACTGCTAAACTCAACAATGGCTAAGTCTAACCCTTGCAATTGTTTGACAGTGTTGGTTGTATAACTTTGTTCTTCAGGGGTAATGATTTCGTATTTTTTCCCAGATTGCACCACATGGTAAGCAGTGAGGACGGTGTAAGTGTCACCAGAGCGCTTGATAATTATTCCTGAACCATTACCAGGGGGAGTTTGATCATTATCAATAATCTTGACTGTAATTTCTTGAGAAATCTTTTCTAATTGTTGTGAAGATAGAGCAGTTGCAATCTGGGATTGCACCATCACAACGGATACGCCGATTAGGGCAGATGTAAGTACATAGTGATATTTCATATGTTGATCTCGGTATTAATCATCATAGCGACGGGGAGTATAAACCCAGATACCACCATCTGGTTTTTGGATCATTCGGGTTTTGCTGGAACCTACAATAATCACTGTCCGCATATCAGCCTGTTCTGGTACTAAATTTCCCAGAGTACACACTACAGTTGATTCTCCATCTCTACCGAGGTTACGCGCAAGTACTACCGGAGTATCGGCAGAACGATGACGCAGGAGTATTTTTTGTGTCTGTGCTAATTGCCAGGTGCGTTGCTTGGAAACTGGATTATAAAAAGCAATCACAAAATCTGCTTGAGCAGCAGCAGTAATCCGTTGTTCGATAATTGACCAGGGTTTTAAGATATCTGAAAGGGAAATTGTACAGAAATCATGACCAAGGGGTGCGCCTATTTTAGCTGCGGCTGCTTGCATTGCGGAAATACCCGGCGCTACTTGAATTTCGATACTTTGCCACTCTGGCTTTGCTTGTTTATCCAACACTTCAAAGACTGCGGCAGCCATTGCATAGATTCCAGGATCACCAGAGGATATTACTACCACAAACCATCCCTCTGCTGCTAAATCCAGCGCTACCTTTGCTCGTGCAATTTCTTCGCGATTGTCAGACTCATGCAGGCGTTTATCCTTGGTGAAAGCTTTAACTAAATTCAGGTAAGTAGAATAACCAACAAAATCAGTGGCATTACGTAATATTTCTTTGACTTCCGGCGACATCCAATCACTTCTACCTGGCCCTGTGCCAATAATAGCCAAGCGTCCCCGTGGTGTACCTGTGGTATTGATGTCGATGGGTAAAGGTGCGATCGCGATCGCACACGAAAAATTAGCTGTTTGCCGTTGCATTACCAATTCCCCAGCAGCAGCCAATAAAGCCGCTCCTATTGCCACATCTGCGGTATTGTTTTGATACATAACCTGAGCGATCGCATCGGGAGTAAAAAAACGAATTGGCAGATTGAAAGAACTAGCGATCGCTTGTAAACCAGGTTCAGCCGCATCTGAAATACTAGCAAAAACCCCAGCCACCGACGCTGGAGCTAACTGTGCATCTGCTAGCATTTGTTGTACTAACGCAACTAACTCGCAATCTTCCCCAGTGTGTAATGTGGGATTGAGGGGAGTAATTCCGATGGCGATCGTTGCAGGATGATAAATTAAGTGATTTGGTGTGGAATCTACTGCTTTTTCTGTAACTTCTATGACTTTCTCTGCATCTTGAACAATAGGCAATGAACTATTCCTTAGCCAAGCTGCATTACCTTCTAATCGCACCGATTGTCCTGCCAAGAGGTCAGACATAAAGGTTTTGGCATATTCCGGGTTAGACAAGCGATAGCCTGCTGGTGGATCTTCCAACGCAATACCAAAGCGGATATCACCCGTAGTTGTGAGCGCAGGTTTTATACTTAATACACTGGCAATCTTTCGTGCCAAACTATTGACACCATTGAGTCCTCCCAACAAAGGTACAACTGCACTACCATCCTCTGCAACAGCTAAAACTGGGGGTTCCTGTCGCTTGTTGGCAAGCAGTGGTGCTAAGGTTCTGATCAAAATACCTGTAGCACAAAAGCCAATAATCGGTGTGTTATTTGTGAATAACTCCCGCAGTGTGACTCCAAACTCTGTAAAACTCACATCCACATCAGAAGTCCGGCCTGCTAGTCCGTATAACTGCGCTTCTGGCAAAACACTAATAATCTTACGAGCAACAGGGATACTGTTGTTACCCAGCACAATAATAACGGGTGCAATTTTGGTCATATAGCATTCCTAAATCATTAGCTCCAGACAAGATCCCCGACAACTCTTGCGAAGTCGGGGATCTTGAGTTTGGGATTCCACTGTAGATTCAAACCAAAAGTTGACAAGTGTAGCAACTACAAATTACTTTCTATCAATTGTCGATACTCGCTCTTTTGCTTGACGCCTTTAAGTTCTTTCACCAATTCCTTATTCTTAAAAAACTGAATTGTGGGAGTTCCACTAATACCCGCGTTTTCTGCAATTTCCCGGTCTTTGTCGATATCAATTTCTACAAAGTGAATTTTGCCATCAAATTCATCGACTACTTTATTAAGTATAGGTTTGAGGGTATGGCAAGGGCCACAACCGGGAGAAACGTATTTGACAATGAGCAGGCGATCGCTTTCATGGAAAAGCTTCCGCAGAGAATAACTTCCCTCATGGCGTGTTGCATTTAAATCAAATTCGTCATCAGTGGGAGTTTTGTTAGAGGTAGGCTGAGGCTCTAAATCATTATCGGGAGTTTGCGACACTTGATGAAACTCCTGAAGTAAATCATTGGCAGATAACCACCGTTCTGCTAACATTGCCGCCATACAACCACTACCTGCTGCGGTAATTGCTTGACGATATTCGTGATCCTGCACGTCACCAGCAGCAAAAACCCCTTCTAAACTTGTTTCTGGTGAATTGGGTTTGGTAACAACGTAACCCACTTCGTCAAGTTCTATTTGTCCCTGAAACAAAGAAGTATTGGGAGTGTGACCGATCGCGTAGAATAAACCCTTGACGTGCAGTTCGCTTTCTTCGCTGGTTTGATTATTGCGGATTTTCACTCCTTCCATGTGACCGTTCCCGAACACATCCACAGGTTCAGTGTTCCAATGAACATGGATTTTGGGGTTACTCAAAACCCGGTCTTGCATGGCTTTAGAAGCGCGCATCTTTTCAGAGCGTACCAGCAAATTTACCTTAGAGCCATATTTAGTTAAATAAATAGCTTCTTCTGCTGCTGAGTCACCACCACCCACCACAGCCAATTCAGCACCGTGGAAAATTGGTGTAGCGCCATCACAGATTGCACAAGCAGAAATACCGCGACTCCAAAATTCATGCTCGTTGGTTAAACCCAAACGCCTAGCTGTTGCACCTGTGGCAATAATTAAACTATAGGTTTTAAATTCCCGTTCTTCTGAGCGGACTGTAAACGGACGCTGACTCAAATCTACTTCAATAACGTCTTCTGTGTAAAGTTCAGCGCCCCAACGTTCCGCTTGAGCCTTCATCAAATCCATCAGTTCTGGCCCAGTAATCCCTTTGGGGAAGCCAGGAAAGTTTTCTACTTCCGTTGTTGTCATTAACTGTCCACCAGGTAAACCCCCTGCTTGGAACCCCTCAAATACAACTGGTTTCAGGTTGGCGCGTCCCGCGTAAATAGCAGCTGTGTAGCCTGCTGGCCCAGAACCGATAATTACGACGTTTTCTACATTTGGGTTGGTCATGATGGCTAGGTTATGCGAACTCATAACGACTATGTCTAATCTAGCATAACAAATAAATTGTTGATTGTTGGTCAATCTTCAAGGGTTAATTGTCATTCTCCCTTGTCCCCTTCTCCCCTCAATCCCCATTCCTTTTCCGTGCTGGCGAGAAAATTTTTTAGCCAGAGTGATATGAAAGCAATTTTAAGTGGGTAAGTTACTTTTACAACACAAAAATCACTTATAAGATACTCACTTCAGGAGAACTCAATGCTCAAGCTAGAACTGCAAGCCAAATTCCTCCAGCATTTGAACAACCGTAAGAAAAAAAATGAAGAAGGTTTTACACTTATTGAATTATTGGTGGTAGTAATTATTATCGGTGTACTTGCGGCGATCGCACTACCTTCGCTACTGGGTCAGGTGAATAAAGCTAAACAGTCAGAAGCGAGAAACTACGTAGGTACAGTTAACCGTTCTCAACAAGCTTACTTCCTGGAATATCAAAAGTTTGCTACTAACCTCTCTGAATTGCAAGTAGGGATAAAAACTCAATCTGAAAATTATCAGTATGCTATTACTGGTAGTGGTACTAGTGCTGCCCAGTTTAAAGGAATGGCTATTAAACCTGCGCTTAAATCCTACTATGGATTAGTAGGTACTCAAGTAGGAGATAGCGCGACCTCTGAAGCGCTAACACTAGCAATAGCTTGCGAATCTCCTGGACCTACTACATCAGTAGCTGATGTTACCACATTTAGTACAGGGTGTGCAAACAACTTCGTCTCTTTAGCTAGATAAGAGAGTTGAAAGCATTCATTAATCACTATTACGAGTAATTTCACATACTTTCTTAAATTGGGTAATGTCTAAAAACATTACCCAATTTGTGCAACTTACTAACTGTATAATTCTGTTCCTTTATTCTCACAAGTTTTTCATAAATACTATGCTCTCATTAACTACTCCAACTCAACATCATCAGTTGGCAGAAAAATATTTTGTTGCAGGTAATTATATCCAGGCTGCAAGTCTCTACGAAGAAGCTATTGCTTTAGAATCTAATATTAAATCTAACTATTGGTATTTGGGTTTAACCTTGCTATTGCAAGGACAAGAAGTAGAAGCTCAAACAACTTGGTTCATGGCAATGATCGAAGGAGAAGCAGAACAAGTTGAGGCTTGGAATACAGAATTAGTCTCTATTTTACAAACAGAAGCCGAACGCCAGGAATCACTAAAGGAATATTCACTTGCTGAAAAAATTCGCCACAATATTAAAGAAATTGCTCCTCAAAATATTAACAACCTTTTATATCTTATTCAATTATTAATCAAGTTAAAAACCTATACAAGTGATGGATTGCAAGAACTAGGTGTAATTGAAATCCTACAATCTGAACTCAGATTAGAAGTAAATATTGAATTGTTAATGCAAACTTTACAGATTATTTTAGAGAATTATTATCTCTATCCATCTACTCTGGATTTTGCCAAAGCCTGCTTACCATATCTTCAAGATAATTGCCAATCTTTGCTTAGTATTATATTACCGTCAGCCGTAGAAATCGCCTATTCTCATAGATTACCTAGAATAGCAGCTCAATTATGTGAAATTTATTTGCAGTTAAGTCCTAATAACTCAGAAATCATAGGTCATTTAGCTGGTTTTTATGAAAATTCTATGCAATTTGAAAAAGCGATATCAGCCGCTAAATTATTTTATGATGGAGTACAGGAATTACCAGATATGGTGTTTGCTAATCGTCAAATACTTCGGTGTTTAATGAGTGCAGGTGGACATTGGGAAGAATCTTGTTATGTACATCAAAGGCAAGAATTTTTAGTAAAAAAGCTTATTGAAAATAATCCTGCGCCATTGGATAATATTAGAATTTGTAGACTATTTAATGCTATTTTTTTTACTCCTTATATTGAAGATAATCCCATAAAAAATAGAGTTATACAAAATTGCTTATTGCAACTTTGCCAAGCAAATATAGCAAATTATTCAAAAGAAGCCGTAGATAAGTATTATCAAGGTCATTTAGAAAGAAAAAAACACACTTGCACCAATAAAAAAATTAAGTTAGGATATCTATCTTATTGCCTTAGAAGTCATTCTGTAGGTTGGCTCAGTCGATGGCTATTTCAGTATCACGACCGTGATAAATTTGAAATTAATGCTTACTTTATTAGTACAAATCCAGAATGTGACCCTTTACATGAATGGTATCTCAGCAAAGTAGATAAAGCATATAAAGCAAATAAAACTGCTGAAATTGCTGAAGAAATATACCAGGATGAAATTGATATATTAATTGATTTAGATAGCATTACTTTAGACATTAGTTGTGAAGTTATAAGCATGAAACCTGCGCCGATTCAAGTAACTTGGTTAGGTTGGGATGCTTCTGGTAGTCCATCAGTGGATTATTTTATTGCAGACTCTTATGTATTACCAGAATCAGCGCAGGAATATTACAGCGAAAAAATTTGGCGTTTACCTCAAACTTATGTAGCTGTAGATGGTTTTGAGGTCAGTGTACCTACAGTAACTCGTGAGGAATTAAATATTCCTCATGATGCAGTTGTATATTTCTCTGGTCAGCGAGGCTTTAAGCGACATCCATACATTACGAGACTGCAATTAAGAATTATTAAAGAAGTTCCCAATAGCTACTTCTTAATTAAAGGACTATCTGATGAAGAATCTATTAAAAAGTTTTTTTATCAGCTAGCAGAAGAAGAAGGCGTAGATACAGCTAAATTCAGGTTTCTCCCAGGTGTTATTGCAGAATCAATTCACCGAGCTAATTTAGGTATTGCAGATGTTGTATTAGATACCTATCCTTACAATGGAGCTACAACCACTCTAGAAACTCTGTGGATGTGTATTCCTATGGTGACGAAAGTCGGTGAACAATTCGCCGCTCGTAACAGTTACACCATGATGATGAATGCTGGAATCACAGAAGGTATCGCCTGGACTGATGAAGAATATGTAGAGTGGGGTGTACGTCTAGGTAAAGATGAAGCTTTAAGACAACAAATTGCGTGGAAATTGAGACAGTCAAGGAAAACATCACCTCTATGGAATGGTAAGCAATTTACCCGTGAAATGGAAAAGGCTTACGAACAAATGTGGCAAATATATATTAGTTCGTAGTGAGGGCTTCAGCCCTCAAGATAACTTCTAAGAGGGCTAAAGCCCTTACTACAAATGGCTGAAACTTGCTAATTCATAAGATGTAAGAGTATCTGCTTTTGCTTGTATTAATGCTTGTTTATTTTCATTTGGCAAAACAATTCGCCCATGAAGACGAGGTAGTAATACCTTCCACTGGATCTCAGTTAAATTTCCCACTAGAGAAATTTCTAATCCATCAGTAATATCTAAATCTTCCTCCATGAGAAGGCTCATTGTGACACTTGATAACAATAAATCTGCATCTTCAGTAGCAATATTATTAGTATCAATTAGTAAAGTCATGTTGCTACTATCAGAATGAGTTGCTAGCGTCTTAATTACTTGTGCCAATTCAAGACTGATGAATTCTTCTGGTTGCAACCAATCAGGGAAAATAATTAAGTTTATATCTTTAAGATTTAAAGATAAAAGTGTCACATCAATTAAAGCCGAACTAACAATCTCTGCCATTTTTGACCAAGAAAACTTCTTCGCTTGTTCTAAACCCGCAGCAATTAATGATTGACGAACACTAGGTTTTTGTACTTCGCAAAGTGCATTTGCTAGTTTATATACATCATCATAATTGATATATATTGCAGCTTCTCCAGCTACTTCTGGAATAGAAGCGTTAGGACAAGTAATCACAGGACAACCACAAGCCATTGCTTCTAATACAGGTAAGCCAAAACCTTCATACTTAGATGGATAAACTAATGCTATAGCACCAGAATAAGCTATTGCTAATTCTTCATCATTCAGTTGCAGCATATGAACAACACTACCAAATGTACAGGATCTAAACTGAGATTCCAATAAACCTCCGCTACCTGTAACAACAATATCAAAACCATAGCTGCTAACAAGCTGTGAAAAAGCTTGGAAGAATAAAATACTATTTTTATATCCAGTTCCAATACCAGCTAATAAAAAGTAAGGCTTGGTGATACCATATTTTGTTTTAAAAAAGCTTATGTTTTCAGATGTAGATTGTTTAAAAGTACTGCTAATTCCACAATACGCTATAGTAACAGACTCTAAAGATATATGATTAAAGCATTTTGCTAAATCAAGTGCTGTATTTTTGGAAATAGCTATATAGGCGGATGCGTCTTTTATTGCTTGTTGTTTATCTCGCCACATGGGATGATTCATATCCCATCCCATGACTTCTGGAATCATATCATAAGCCATGAACACAGAAGGTGTTTTTATAGGTGTTGTATAGTAAGAAGAGATAAACAAATCTGCACCTTCTTGATCGCATATTTGCTGTAAAAATTCTCGCTCAGTATTGATCCTGTTATAGTCATAAGCTGGTACATTCAAATACTTAATACCTGGGATTTTCGGAGCAGTACCAGCACGGTCAATTACAATAATATGTTTGGAAAACTCATTATTTGACCATTCTTCTAAGAGAGATTTCCAAACACGCGCAATTCCAGTTTGATAGAGTTGGAAAAATACACCATCAACGATAATTATCGGTGATATTTTGCTGACTTGGGCAATTTGCTGTTGTACTTCTTCTGGTTGTAAAAATCGCCAATTGTTATTGTCATTATCTCTTTGAGCAATTGGAACTATGCCTTGTCTATTTGCAATGTCTACTTGAGTTGCATCTTGAACCCAAGGAAAATATTCCCTTAATAAAATCGGAAATTTAGTATTTTTTTGTAAAGAGATCCATTGAGCAATAGCATTACTATAACCATAGTATTTTTCTTTAAATCTCAATTGTTTTTGTGTGACATAAGCAAAATGCTGAAAAACTAAACCATGGTGTTCTGTTTCGTGATGTAAAAAAGGATTAGTATTCGCTATATTTTTATATTGACCATCAGCTAAAGGTTCTACCAACACAGGAGGCTCATGTGCAGCCCAAATATATCCCGGTTTAAATCTCCAAGTTCTTAGCCACTCTTGTTGAGGATTCTGTGCATAACAGTTGCGAGTGCTAATAATTAATTGTTCACCGACAAAATACCAACACCAATAGAAAGCAGGTGTTTTTTCAGGGTTACTAATAAATATTTCCCTAGCAGTACAAATCTGTTCTAATGTCCATAGTTCATCGACATCTATTTGCCACAATAAGCATTTTTCTTGAATGTTAGCAAGTGGTGCATTAACCATTTCTCGTTTACCATCCCAGAACACGCCTTCCGATTGACGGTAAATTGTGATGTTATCTGGATAAAGTTCTGCCAATTCATCTAAATATTCCGTAGTTCCATCACAACTACGCCCATTTTGATGAATTTCATCACTAATACATCCACCGAGTTTTACACTCCAACTGGTGTCATGTTTTAAATCCGCTACACCTTCAACAATATGCCAATGCCATTTGAAAGGTAGTTGTTTGAAAATTTCAATATGGTAACGGATAAATGGTTGTCCATTGAGAACAATAGTAAAAAAGTGAATTGGCAAGCCTGTGGTTAATGAAGAGTTTGTAGCAGTTAAATTTTTTTGTCCACAGGCGAGACTTGAAGAGTATTCATGATTATCAAGAATATATTTAGCTGTTTTATACCAAACACGTTCTGGTCCGGGCCATGTATATATAACATCATGAAATGCTATCCAACCACCATGTTTTACTAGTGGGAATGACATTTCAAAATCTTTTAAAACATCTAAATATTGATGAGAACCATCAATAAAAATAAAATCAATAGCTTTACCATTTGTTAGCTCTTGCCAATCTTTTAATACATCATGGGAGTAACCACGTAATGGTAATATATATTCTTCAAGATCATTAGCTTGTATATTTGGTTGCCAAATTTCAAAAAATTGGCGTTCAGCAAAATCGGAATCATTTCCATCCCATGTATCAATGGCATAAATTTTTCTATTTGTTCCTATGCAAGCATAGCCCATTGCAACTGTTGAACGCCCCTTAAAAGATCCAATCTCTACTATCACAGCATCTTCTGGAAGAGATTTTACTTTATTAAAAAGGTATTCTTCTTGACCAGGAATCATGAAGCCTTCTATAGATTCAACAGCATCATGAATAGTTTGATAGGCTACGGGTGAAACACTTTTTTGTTTAAAAATTGCATATCCATTCCGCATTTTATGATGACAGCTAATTAGAGTGTAACTAGAGTCTTGAAATAATCTATCAAAATTTTTATAGTTTTTAAATGTATTAATATCATCCAAAAATATATATTTTGCGCCATAGACTTCATCTAATTCGGCGCTACCAGTAAATTCTGAACCGTCAATTAATACTAAATCGAAAAAATCTATATTATTTTCTTTTTTTATTTTTTTAATTCCATGATCACAAAAATCAATTTTTTTGACATATTCAATATCTTGTTTTAGCAAATGCAAGACTGTCTTTAACGGATAAATGTTTAAATTGTTATTAGTTTGTTCGTAGAATTCAATAACTTCGTTTTCACTAGAAAAACTTTCTACAGGCACAGAAGATAAATTATATACTTTTACAAAATCATCATTTTCATATCTCTTTTTTAATTCAGTAAATCTACTTTTTGACACCTCCATACAAAATAATATGGGTTTGTTAGGATTTTGACGCATTCCTGTGACAAATGCTTATGTGCTTCCTTCTCCTGAAGATGAACCGATTTCTAAAACTGTTTTTATATCTTCTTCTCTAGCAATTATTTGAATAGTTGCATAAAATTCATCGTTTTTAATTTCTGGAGGAATTAAACGGTTCAGTTCATAATTATTAATTTCGTTATTCATATTTTTTATTTTTTATTCTATTGTTTGTTATAATTACCTGTTTTCTTTTTCAATTGTTCTAAAAAAATTTTGTAATCTTGTCTTTCAGGATTCAGTTTCACTAACTTTTCTAAAGGTTCGATTGCACCCTTGAAATTCTGTGACTCTAACCGTATTTTCACTAATCCTTCTAAAGCAGTATTATTTTCTGGCTCTCGTTGTAACACCAACTTAAAACCCTGTTCCTGTTGCTGTAATGAAGACTCAGCAGACACAGGTGGGGTTGAAGGATTTTCGATCGCTTTTTGTATTGTGGGAACTATAGCAAAAAACCCGGAGCCAACAAAAGATACAATTGACACCCAGGTTAAAATCTTTTTTCGCCGCTCAATTTTCTTGCTACGGTTAACTAGGTATTCTTCTCCAGAACTAGCCATCTTTCAACTGTTACTGCGGTAAATACTTAAGTACCAGCAAACCTCCTGTTAAGAGAATACCCAGCGTTTCTTAAAAACTAACATTCTCGTTTAAAGTTTTTGATGGCTAGTTCAAAAGCAAATTTCCAAATTTAAAAAAAATTATTATCCCTCCCACTTCCCCACAATCCACAAAACTCAACCACAGATATCTTTAATTTGCAACAAAAGCATCAAACCTACCAAGCACAGCCATATCTTCTGCATCGAATTCTACAGGCGTCCCACTGCGAATAAGTTCGGCAAAATCTTCATTGGGAACCATCACAGTCAACGTATATAAACGTCCAGAACCTGTATTTTCAATTACATGAGTACCAGTAGGTGGCACTAACAAACTATCTCCAGCTTTAATTGAAATACTTTTACCATCACAAGAGGCCCTACCTTCCCCTTTGAGAACAAAAAACATCTCTATAGCGAATTGATGACGATTAGGGGGAGTTTTACCACCTACATCAAAAATTTCCACACAACAAGTTAGAGAAGCATTCGCGATCGCCGGGTCAAATACGATCGCCAAACGGTTTGAATCCTGGGGGCTAATACGATAAACTTGGTAATCTTTGGGAGATTTGACAACAGGAATTACACAGCAATTGATCATATGTCATTTGTCCTACTATACAAGAAGCTGCTAAAGCGTCTAGCGTCTATGTCATTGGTCATTTGTTAGTAGGAGCGAGCGTACGGTCGTTCGCCCCTACTAACCATTAATTGCTTTGAAAATTGCTTCTGAATCTGTGACAAAACCGAAACACTGTTTGACGTTATATAGTGTTGCTAACCAACAATATTCAGGGGAAGTTGTCGCTGTACAATCTTTAACTAATATGCAGTCGTATCCTAAAAAGTTGGCGTCTTGTAAAGTTGCCATAACACATTGATCCGCATTGACACCAGCAAAAAATAGTGTCGTTCTGCCCAAGTTTCGCAGGATACTATCTAAAGGAGTGTCCCAGAAACCACTCATACGGTATTTATCAATAAAAACATCTCCTGGTAATTGTTCGAGTTCATCTACCACTGCTGCTGCCCAACTACCTTTCATCAGTACTTTAGCACCATTACTCGGTAATGGATCACCTAACCCCACACCTTCCCCTGTGGAATTGTAGACATGATGTATACCTGCACTGATATTGAGTAAATCAGGACGGTTTCCCCAATTTATCCATATTATCGGCACTCCAGTTGCCCGCAGTGTTGGCAGTAGATTTTGCAAAGGTTTGATTGGCTGACGCGCTGGATTGACATCTACACCGATATGTGATAACCAACCATCAGGGTGACAAAAATCATTTTGCATGTCAATGACGAGGATAGCAGCTTTTGCGAGATCAAGGCGGAGATTTTTGGTTTCTGTTGCTAAGATAACGGGTTGTGGGTTAAGGGGAGGACGAGTGATATCTGCGATCGCCTGATTTACTGCCCAAGCATTTGGTGCAATTCCTAGTTTCCGAAGAGGCAGATCCATAAAAGCAACATCCAACATCATTGTTTACTTTGTAACTTGAAATTAGCTCCAGAGCTGGATTACTTAATTAAGGTTAAATATTCATGAACTTTACTATTGAGAATGCCTTAATACCTGTCGAAGATGATTACACTACCGTTGATGTGCAAGTTAACCTGGGAATTATTACTGCGATCGCACCACAGCTAGAGGTGGTGGGAACAGCGATTAACGGTGAAAATAAACTTTTATTACCAGGATTCTTCAACGCTCATACCCATTCATCGGAAATGTGGCAACGGGGGATCATGTCTATGTTACCCCTAGAATTATGGCTAGCAGAACTCTATGATTTCGCGCCTCTCGATCTCGAAAAAGTTTACCTCAGTGCTTTAGGAACAGCAGTAGAAACTCTACTTTCTGGGGGTACGAGTGTCGTAGATCATTTAGTATTGATTCCTGGTAAAGAATTAGAAACCATCGCCACCGCAGTTCGTGCTTATCAAGAAGTTGGTATTCGTGCGTTTGTTGCACCCCTAATTCAAGATGAATCGATTACTGCTGGTATTCCATCGGGGGAAACTCAACAAAATCATGAGCCTTATTTTCGCTCAACGCAAGCAACATTAGAAATTATTGAAGCAGCAGTACAACAATTTCATCGTCCAGAATCAGGCGTGAATATTCTCGTCGCCCCAACTGGTATCCAACTGTGTTCTGATGCTTTATTTGATGGATGTAGACAGTTAAGCGAAAAGTACAATCTTTGTCGTCACTCCCATTTACTAGAAACCAAAGCCCAGGAAAAACTAGCTCAAGAAAAATACGGTTGTACTGCCGTTGCACACCTAAAGCGTATTGGTTTTTTAGACTATCGCACAAGCCTAGCCCATTGTGTCCATCTAACTGACAATGATATTTCTATCCTTAATCAAACTCAATCTACCGTAGTTCATAACCCCTTAAGTAACTTGCGTTTGGGTAGTGGTATTGCCCCAATTTTAAAATATCGGCAAGCAGGAGTAAACGTAACTTTTGGTTGCGATGGTGCATCAAGTAATGATTCGCAAGATTTATTAGAAGCGATCAAAATTGGTTCTATCTTACATAACGTCACCGATTTAGATTATCAATACTGGATTACACCCAGACAAGCAGTAGGAATGGCTGCTTTGGGTGGTGCAAAGGGATTGAATACAGCAGATAAACTTGGTTCTCTAAGTGTTGGGAAAAAAGCAGATTTAGTACTTTATGATCTGACTAATTTATCATTATTACCGCGTACAGACCCGATTGGTTTATTAGTTTTAGGACGTCCTAGTAATGTAGTTAATAGTGCGTGGGTGAATGGTAAACAAATTGTTGCTGATGGCAAAGTTACAACAATTGATGTTGAGAAATTGCAGCAAGAATTATTTAATCACAGTCAGTGGGATACTCAGCGTCAATCTCAAACAGTTGCTCAAATTGAAGCACATTATCGGTTGGTGATGGGGTTGTGATTTCAGAGCGATCGCCCTTTGAGAAAAACTTTGTGATCTACTAATTTTTCTTATCCCTTGCTTGAATTACTGCAAAGTTGACTCATTGACTAACATCTCTGGTAACTTCTTATCCTTTACAGAATCAATGCTTTCAGGGAAATCAGCAAAACCGTTGATCGCATCTTTGATAAAACCAGCTAAAGGAACAGCAAGCAATAACCCTAATAATCCACCAATATAAGTTCCTACCAGCAAAGAGATAATTACCCAAATTGGTCTAAGACCAGTAAAACTACCTAAAATTCGGGGTGCGATCGCTTGATCAATCAACTGATCAAGAATCAGAGATAGAACTAAAACTTTAGCCGCTAACCAAATGTTGTGTGTTGCGAGTATTAAAACGATAATAAAATAACTCACAATATCACCAAAAGGAACTAGGCTCAAAATTGCTACACCTAAACCAAAAACTAAACCAAATTTTAGTTTCAAAATTAAATATAGAATCGTTTGTGACACTCCCAGCATTAAAGCTAAAATCACCTGACCAATCAGAAAATTTTGGAAGTTCTTCTGAAGAGATTGCTGTATCTTCTGGGCTAAACCAAAAGGTATTTTTTGAAATATTCCTTTCCAAATTCTTTCGCCATCTATTAAGATATATATTGTTAATACAACTGTGATTAAAGCTTCGGAAACGCTATCAAGAGTCTCTAAAATAATACCAAATAGCTGATCTCCTGTTTGTTGTAACTCATCAGGTAAACGATTGATTGACTGACTAAATATCTCACTAAAATTAATATTTAGTCTGTGATTCTCTGCCCAATTATTGAGAAATTGAAGTTTTTGTTCAGTAGCATCAATCCATTGAGGAACTGATTTAATCATTTCATTTAATTGTTGTATAGCAATGGGTAATAAAGTAATACCCAAGCTGATCACAATTACTAAAGTTGAAAGCAAAACCAATGATATTGCATATTTGCGTTGCATTCCTCGTTGTTCAAGGAGTGCAACAGGGTAGTCCAAAATAAAAGCTAACAAACTAGCTAAAACTAAAATAGTGACTATGGGTTGAAAATATTGAAAAAATTTAAAAGCTAACCAACCATTCAGAAATACTAATGGAAACAGAAGCGTCAAAATTAACCATTGCAGTAGTTTATTTAGAGAAAACATGATTTTAAATTAACAGTCATAAATTAACTTATACATTTATATACAGCGCTTTGCATCTAAATGGAGTACACCCTGTCCCTAATCCCCAAAGAGGCCCCGAGTTCCCCAAGCGGTGCATGGGCTTCTTCCGTACCTCACGCTAGTTGAAGTCTGCTGTATATAGGACTAGCCTAATCCTTGAATTTTGAAATCTCAAAGGTATTCATCAAAAGTAGAGACGTTGCACTGCAACGTCTCTACAACCCCAAAATTATGACAAAAAATCCTTAACCAAGCAGTATTAGATCATGGGTTTGTTACTAATTTAATCCCCAATTCCCGATCCCTGATCCCTAATCCCCGATCCCTAATAGCTGTTAAATCTGCTGTAACTGGTATTAACTGCACCGCACAGGCTTTTAATTCTGGTTGTAGAGAATCGGGACAAGCTTCAGGATGGGTGAGGGCGTTGGCTTCGGCGTTATCTGCCCACATAGCACCCCAATGCATGGGAACGAACACTGTACCAGGGGCGATCGCTTTGGTAATTTTGGCTGGGAAGAAAGTTTTAGAACGGCGCGATCGCACTTCCACTAATTGGTTACCAGTAATTTCTAATCCAGCAGCATCACGGGGATGAATTTCGATAAACGGTTCGGGGTGCATTTGCCGAATTTTTTCAATCCGACCAGTACGTGTCTGAGTGTGCCAATGTCCGTAAAGTCTACCAGTCGTCAGGACAAAAGGATAATCAGGATCTGGTGGTTCTGCTAGTCCGCGTGAGTGATAAGCTCCAAATCTAGCGCGTCCATCGGAGGTGTGAAAGCGCAAATCAGTATATAGTCTTTTGGATTCCCCATTTCCCCGTTTCTCTATCTGTTTGTCGGGATGTGGCCATTGAGTCGGGCCTTGGGAGCGCAATTGTTCATGACTTAACCCTGTCATATCGCAGGGGCGATCGCGAGTTAGTTGGACAAACTCTGCAAATACTTCGGCGGAGTTAGCAAAGGCGAATTCTCCAACAAAACCTAACCTGCGCCCGACTTCGGCGAAAATTTCCCAATCTGCTTTGGCTTGTGTTGGTCGTCGGCGAAATGTTGAACACAGGGTAACTCGGCGTTCAGAATTGGTCATGACGCCTGTTTTCTCACTCCATTGGGCAGCTGGTAGAAGAACATGAGCGTAAGTAGTGGTTTCTGTGGGATAATAAGCGTCTTGGTAAATAGTAAAAGGCGATCGCATCAACGCTGCTTTTGTACGTTCCAAATCTGGCATACTCACCGCCGGATTAGTAGCAGCGATCCACAGCAAGCCAACAGTCCCATCTTCTAAGCCAGTAATCATGTCCCAAGCCGTCAAACCTGGATTAGGTGAAATTTGTCCCTGCTTTAATCCCCAAATTTCTTCAACTTCGGCGCGGTGTTGGGGATTTTTCACCAAGCGATAACCAGGTAACAAATGTGCCAATCCTCCGGCTTCTCTACCTCCCATCGCGTTGGGCTGACCAGTGAGAGAGAATGGCCCCGCTCCTGGCTTACCAATCTGTCCAGTCATCAAGTGCAGATTAATAATAGTTCTGACCTTGGCTGTCCCTTCTGAAGATTGATTCACACCCATTGACCACATAGACAAAACGCGTTGTGATTGACCCCAATACCTAGCTGCTGTTTCCAAATCTTTGATTTCTATTCCGCATCGGTCAGCTACTATTTCTGGAGAATAATGGCGAATTACTTCAGCATAGGCAGGGAAGTTGCTGGTACACTCATCAATAAAGCCAGCATCAATGTGGTTCCAACGCATCAACAAATGAGCAATTCCATTCAACAAATCAATATCTGTACCAGGACGAATTGCTAAATGTAAGTCAGCTACTTCTGCGGTGGGTGTACGACGAGGATCAACCACAATCATTTTGACCTTGCGGTTCTTTTTGTGGTATTTCTCCAGTCGGTTAAAAATGATCGGGTGACATTCTGCTGTATTAGTACCAATTAAAAATGCACAATCAGTTAACTCCAAATCGTCGTAGCAACAGGGAGGCCCATCCGCACCCAAGCTTTGAATGTAACCAGCTACAGCACTAGACATACACAGGCGGGAGTTAGCATCAAAATTATTGCTACCCAAACATCCTTTTAACAGTTTCTGGGCTATGTAATAATCTTCGGTTTGAAACTGACCAGAACCATACATGCATATGGCTTCTGGACCTTGAGTAAAACGTACAGTTTGAATCCGTTTGGTGATCAAATCAAAAGCTTCATCCCAACTGACGCGCCGAAATTGCTGATCTAAAGAGTCCCGTACCATTGGGTAATGCAGTCTATTTTTATCTAAAGATTCAGCGATCGTTGCACCTTTGACGCAAACCATCCCTTGACTCGATGGATGGGTTTTATCACCCCGTACCCGCCAAATTGGGTTTCCTTGACTATCGCGATGAGTTGCTTTACCTGGTTGGGCTGGCGGTGAAACTTCTAGACCACAGCCAACACCACAGTAAGGACAGAGTGTTTTAGTAACTTCAGTCATGGTAATCGCACCATGTTCCTTGATTATTTAAATATTGAAGTCAAACAATTTTCGATTTTAGACTTCGTCGTGAGCGCTCAGTCGAACGATTTTGGATTGACCCCCAGGATTTATCCGAAGGCTTGAGGATGCTTTGAAAATATATCTAAAAAAACCTGATTATTTTAATTTTCAACTAGTACCGCAAGGAGTCCGCGCGCGAAATCTTTGATTTGGTGTTGAGAGGAATTGTGGGTTGAATTGTCGCGTCCTGTGACATGGACAAAATTCTGTTTATTTAAATCTGATTATAAGAAAAGGCAAAGAGCAGTAAACGCTTTCGCCGTGAAGTGTTGCGTGAGCTAGCAGCGTTCACAGTCTAATTCCCACGCTTTAAAGCGTGGGAACATAACTGCCTTCTAAATCTACTTTAATTCTTCGTTGAAAACGGGTATTACTTCTGCTGCTAGTTCCGGTTCTTCGCCTTCATGATGTTCCGCAAAAGAACCTTTTGGTTCTTTAAGGAAGAACCAGCATAAGAAAGTAACAATCAGTGCGGTAATTCCCAAAGTTTGGAAAAAGATTCGATTTCCGACTTCACCAGCAGGTAACAAGCTATATAGAGTGAGATAAGCCACGGCTCCCACATTGCCGTAAGCACCAACATTACCAGCTATTTGACCAGTAACTCGCCGCTTAATTAGAGGCACGATCGCAAACGTCGAACCTTCCCCAGCTTGTACAAAGAAAGAACAAGCCATAGTCAGAAGAATTGCAAGGGGTAACCACCAATTGCTATTTACTCCACTCATCAGTAAATAACCAATCCCCATACCAGCAGTCAATACAGTCATTGTTCCTCTGCGACTACCCAAGGTATCAGAAATCCAGCCACCACCAGGACGTGCAAACAAATTCATAAAAGCATAGCTAGCAGCAATCATTCCTGCTAACACTTTGCTTAGACCGAAGCTTGTCTCAAAAAATCCGGGAAGCATGGAAACAACTGCAAGTTCTGAACCAAAATTCACAAAGTATGTTAATTCCAGTAGAGCAACCTGAGAAAACTTATAGCGCTCGTCAGGAGAATAATGCTTCTTACCTGTCATCAATTCATGATTCACATCCCAGCACTTGTAGGCTTGGAATAGGTACAAAGCAGCTAATAGAAGGTAGACAATCAGCAATTGACTTTGATTAATTAAACCAATTCGAGCAATACGCCAAGCTAATACTGCTAAAATGCCGACGAGGGGAATGTTCATTAACATCAGTAGCCAAAAACTTCCACGGCTAGTTACTTCTATACCACCGTGGCGTTTAGGCCGTTGATAGACCTTACCAGAGGGAGTATCTTGAGCGTTGAATAGATAAATAGCTCCGTAGATAGCGGTGATGATTCCAGTCAGAGCGATCGCTAAACGCCAGTTAATCTGACCAGCAGCTAGAAATGCTGCTCCTACAGCAATGGAAGGTAGGGTAAAAGCCGCAGCTGCTGAACCAAAATTACCCCAGCCACCATAGATTCCCTCAGCTGTGCCAATCTCTTTGGGAGGAAACCATTCAGCAACCATACGAATGCCAATCACAAAACCAGCACCGACGATACTCAATGCCAAACGACTAATCACCAACTGGCTAAAGTTCTGTGCCATTGCAAAGGCAATACAGGGAATAGCTGCATACATCAACAGCATCGAATAAGTAATTCGCGGCCCATATTTGTCTAAAACCATACCGATTATGATACGTGCTGGCACGGTAAGGGCGACGTTACAGATAGCGATAGTTCTGACTTGTCCTTCAGTTAAACCGATCGCTTCTTTTACTGCTGTTTGAAATGGAGCAAAGTTAAACCAAACTACAAATGATAAAAAGAACGCAAACCACGTCAGATGCAAGATGCGGTAACGGCCTTGAAATGACAATAATCCTTTAAGCATTCAAACCTTCTTAAGTTGTTGATTGTTGATGGTTGGTTATTGGTGGTTGGTAGGCGCAAAACTTTATACTCGTTCTATCTCACTAAGGCTTCTTGCCTGGGTTTTGCTCCGAAATGCTGAATCAATAAATCTTGCAATATTGGCTGTAAGTCTTCACAGGAAATACCTTTTTGGACGCAGGTTCCTAGATGGGCTTCTTTGCCGACTTTACCGCCCATGTAAATATCAACCCCTTCTACAGCTTTGCCATTTTTGCGGGCTTTGGTTCCCATCAACCCGATATCTGCAACTTGAGGCTGTCCGCAGGAGTTGGGACAACCAGTCCAATGAATTCGCACCGGACGAGTCAGTTCTAAATCTGCTTCCAAAGCTTTAATTAACGCCAAGGCGCGATTTTTGGTTTCAATCAGGGCAAAGTTGCAAAATTGTGCGCCAGTACAAGAAACGAGCGATCGCGTTAATGGTTTGGGATCAATGCTAAATTTTTCTAGTAGTGGTTCTGCTAAAAAGAACACCAAGCGTGAATCATGAATATTGGGGATAATCACGTTCTGCTCTACTGTAAACCGAATTTCACCACTTCCGTACACATCAGCCAGACGTGCGATTTCAAACATGTTTTGGGCTGTCATCCGACCTACAGGAATATGTAATCCTACGTAGTTTAATTCTGCTTGTTTTTGTTTGTATACACCAATATGGTCACGCTTTTCCCAATCAATTTCGTCTTTAGGTGCTGCTGGTAAAAACGGCTTACCTAAACGCTGTTCAACTTCTGAACGGAATTTCTCTACACCCCATTCATCGATTAACCACATTAGCCGAGATTTCAGACGGTTGGCACGTGAACCGTGATCACGGAAGACTTCTAAAACAGCTCTACATACAGCAACTACATCTGCTGGTGATACCCAAGCATCTAGGGGAATAGCTGCTTCACAGCGTTTGGCAGAGAAGAATCCACCAACAAGAATATTGAAGCCAAAGATTGGGGATTGAGGATTGGGAATTGGGGATTGGGAAGAAACTTGTAAACTAATTTCCCCTTGTCCCTGATCCCTGATCCCTGATCCCCCATCCCCGATCCCTTCCCTAAATGCAGGTACGAAAGCTAAATCATTAATCTCAGCGTGAACCGAATTATCCCGTCCACCGGTGATGGCAATATTAAACTTCCGTGGCAGATTAGTAAACTCTGGGTTGCCTTCGCCTTTGTTAGTCAGCATGTCTTGAATTTGCTGTACCAACTCGCGTGTGTCAAATAACTCATCCGCATCTAATCCAGCCACAGGATCACCAGTGATGTTACGAACGTTGTCCATTCCTGACTGCACACTGGTTAAGCCGACTGTATGAAATTTATTAAAAATTTCTGGTAAATCCTCAATCCGAATGCCCCGTAGTTGTATATTTTGTCTAGTTGTGATGTCGGCACTACCGTCATCACCATAACGCTGTACAACTTCTGCTAACACTCGCATTTGAGCAGCTGTGAGAATACCATTCGGCATCCGCATCCGCATCATAAATTTACCTGGAGTGACTGGACGAAAAAACACACCCACCCACTTGAGGCGATGATCGCGATCAGTTTCGTCCATTGCCTCCCACCCAATAGAGGCAAATTTTTCTATCTCTGCCTTGACGGCGAGTCCATCTTTTTCTGCCTTAAATTTCTCGAATCGATTCAGGGTGGTTGTGGTGGTAGTTGCTGCTTCTGTCATGATTAGTCGTTAATCACTAGTCTGTGGGCATTGAGCATGGGGGCATTGGGCATTAGTAATTGGCCTTACACTAATGACAAGGGACAAAGGACAAAGGACTTAGATATGTGGTCAGTTGGTCAATTCTTTTTGAGTACTGAATCGCAATTTTGATTCACATGCACTTAGGTTAAAGTTGCAAAAACATAAAAATCGTATTCTTTGTTACGAAATATCTGCAAAAATGCACAAATTGTATTAAAAATATGCGTTAAATGCATAAAAATTAACTAAAAATAGCCATAAAGCGCTGATATACAAGCGATCGCCAGTATTTTTTGTTAGTTGTTAATTTGTTTGTGTAGCCCTGACTTCCAGTCTGCGGGGATTTGAAACATTTGGGATGCTCCCCCCTTTTTCTTTTACTGTTAACTGATAACTGATAACTGGTAACTGGTAACTGATTCAAGGTGTACTCAGGCTAGGTAAAGATATAAAAAATGGTAGAAAATCAACAAGAACAGCTAGAATTAGCACTTTGTGCTTTGCTAATGGGAGATTTTCAGCAACGCTGGCAGATAATCAAAGTATTTAAAGATTTGGGAGCGATCGCTATTCCTCCACTGATAGAGATATTGACAGATGAAGAGATCGAAGAAGAACTGCGCTGGTATGCAGCACGAATTTTGGGAGAATTTCAGCACCCAGATGCAATTTCTGCCCTCATAGAATTACTGAAAACAGAAACAGATGAAGAACTCACAGCAATGGCTGTATCAGCACTCGGACAAATGGGTAGGCTGGCGATCGCTGCTGTAAGCGAACTTTTGACAGATGATGAAACGCGCTTGTTAGCGGTGCGATCGCTTTCCCTGATTCGTCATCAAGAAGTTATAACACCACTGTTAACTGTAGTAGACGATCCGGTTGTAGCCGTTCGTGCTACTGCGATTGAAGCCCTGAGCAGCTTTCATGATCAACGTATACCACCAGTACTTCTACGGGCGTTAGATGATATTGCTGCCCCGGTTCGACGAGAAGCTATATTAGGTTTGAGTTTCCGCCCAGAATTAGGCGACACATTAGATTTAGTCACAAAATTGCAACCCAGACTCTATGACTTTAATCTGGAAGTCTGTTGTACGTCCGCAGTTGCTTTGTCGCGCATAGGTGGTGACAATGCTGCTCAATATTTATTTCAAGTACTGGTGTCACCTCACACGCCAGTCAAATTGCAAATCGAAACAATCCATGCTTTAAGCTGGATAGAAACACCTTCTAGCTTGGAATATCTTCGTACAGCGCTTAACCAACTAGAATCAGTGGCATTGTGTCAAGAAATCGTAACAGTTCTGGGAAGAATCAAACAGCCACAATTAACCCCAATCGCAACAGAAATATTATTGGCAATACTGCAAAAACAACACCCAGCACTTGAAAGTGTGGAATTCAAAGGAGCAATAGCTTTGTCTTTGGGAGAATTAGGCACAATAGAAGCTAAAAAAGCTGTAATTGCGCTTGCAGAAGATACTGATGAACGAGTCAGACTACATGCGATCGCAGCGTTGAAGAATCTGGAGATCAGGAGAGAGTCAGAAGAGTAAACAATCTTATATTGTTGTTTTGATGACTAATACAACATATAGATGTAACAAACTCTACTAAAATATTGCTACAAATACGTTAAGTTAATTACACCCATAAATGTAATTCAGGCTACATCCACATGCGACTAGAGCAGTTGCAAGCCTTTCTAGCGATCACGGACAGTGGTAGCTTTCAAGGAGCAGCAAGAAAATGTAGTGTAACCCAATCGACTATCAGTCGCCAAATCCAGGCACTGGAAGCAGATTTGGGCTTGGAATTATTTCATAGAACTGGCCAAGCAAAGTTGACTGTGGCTGGTGAACGCTTGCTACCACGTGCGCGCAAAATTTGCCAAGAGTGGCAAACAGCTACCCATGAAATAGCAGATTTAGTAGCAGGAAAGCAGCCTGAATTGTGTATAGCAGTAATTCACTCGTTGTGTGCTTATTACTTGCCACCAGTATTGCAACAATTTTGTCACGATTATCCAAACGTGCAACTGCGGGTGACATCCTTGGGTAGCGATCGCGCTTTAAAAGTCCTCAAAGATGGGCTAGTAGATATGGCGATTGTGATGAATAATCGCTTTTTAACTGCGGGTAAAGAAATGGTGGTAGAAGTTTTATATGATGAAGCAATAGAAGTCCTGATCGCGGCCGATCATCCACTAGCCCAGTATGAACGCATTCCTTGGTCTGAGTTAGTTCGTTATCCTCAAGTAGTTTTTAAAGATGGTTATGGAATGCAACGTCTTGTTCAAGATCGGTTTGAACGCCTGCAAGCTACACTCCAGGCAGTTTTAGAAGTCAATACTTTAGACGCTTTCCGGGGAGTAGTGCGTCAGGGAGAATTAATCGCTTTGTTGCCTAATTCAGCATTAGTAGAAGCACGTAAAGACTCCACCTTAGCCGTTCGTCCCTTGGCTAGTAATGGTTGTGTTGACAACTCCAATCTGACTCGTCGGGTGGTGATGGTGACAACTCAAGATCGTTTGCAAATTCCTCCTATCCTACATTTTTGGCAGTTAGTGAAGGACAATGTACCACCACAAGTTCCTTTAGAGCGGTCAGCTTGTTAAGTAAAATTAGTTATTGGTCATTGGTCATTGGTTATTGGTCTTTCACAAATGACTAATGACTAATGACATAGGACAAAAAATATATGAGCAATACATTTCGGGATTTACTGAAAAAGGTAGGTAGTGGTAATCACACGGGAGAAAATTTGACTCGTGAGGAAGCTGCTACTGCTACTAGGATGATGCTGTTGAGTGAAGCGACACCAGCCCAAATAGGAGCTTTTTTGATTGCCCATCGAATTAAACGTCCGACTGGAGAGGAATTAGCAGGCATGTTAGATGCCTATGATCAACTAGGGCCAAAACTAGCATCCATATCTTCTGTACAAGCAGTTATGGTTTTGGGCATACCCTACGATGGCAGAACCCGCACAGCACCCATTAGCCCGATTACGGCATTGATATTAGCTACTGCTGGACAACCAGTAGTAATGCATGGAGGCGATCGCTTACCAACTAAATATGGTTTACCCTTGGTAGAAATTTGGCAGAGTTTGGGAGTAGATTGGACTGGGTTAAGCCTGGAAAAAACTCAGCAGATACTTGAGAAAACGGGGATTGGCTTTGTTTACCAACCTCAGCATTTTCCATTAACTAAAAGTATTTGGAACTACCGTGATCAGTTAGGTAAGCGCCCGCCCTTTGCTACTATGGAATTAATTTGGTGTCCTTATGCTGGTAATACTCACATTGTGTCAGGGTTTGTTCATCCTCCCACAGAAGCTATGTTTCAAGATGCTTTAACTCGGCGAGGAGTAACTAATTTTACAACTATAAAAGGATTAGAAGGTAGTTGTGATTTACCACGCGATCGCACTGCGATTATTGGTTTGTTAACACCAGCAAGCAGCAATCAAATAGAAAGATTGCATTTAGCGCCCCGTGACTACGGTTTTACTACCAAAAATTTACCCTTGGGTACTAGTGAAGAACTAGTAGCAGATATGCAAGGTGTATTGAAAGGTATATCTTGTGAACTAATGGAAACAGCTTTATGGAACGGTGGGTTTTACCTGTGGCGTTCTGGTATTTGTTCAGATATGCGATCGGGTATTGCCAAAGCAAAAGAATTACTGAAAACTGGTGCAGTAACAGCCAAACTTCAAGAAGTTACTCAAAGCATTTACAAACAAAAGTCTACACTTTATAATTCAACGCTACTAACCATTGACAATTGACAACTAACTATTGAACTATTGACCAACATCTAAAATTAACCCTTCACGTGCAATCAGTGCTTCTGGAAAAGCAGATGCAATTTCTATTTGCACCTGATCAAGCCAATCGTCAGAATCGTCTGGGTGATGGTGAGAAAAGACTATTTGCTTAATGTTATGTATCCCAGCCAAATCCACAGCTGTTTGCCAATGTGAATTACTAGAGTCAGTTTTGTGGAAGCTGAAAGGATTGCTGATATTAGTAATCAGCAAATCAACATCTTGAACTAGCTGAATGATGTTTTCTTGCTCATTAGGGTCAACTTCATTGCCTAAATCAGTTACATAGGCAACACTATAATTCTGCCAACGGATTTTATAGCCTATAGACTTTTGGATTTTATTTATTAGCGCGGTTGTAATCGTAACATCATCTAGCTTTACTATCTTACCTGGATGAAAATTGTGAAACTGCAATTCAGATTGCATTACTTGTAAAGGGTAAGGAAAGTGTGGTAGCAGCATCTGGTCATATAAACTTTGTTTAATTGAAGCTCCATTTGAGGCTGCTGTTCCATAGATGTGAAAACTATTTTCAGAAATGAATGCTGGAGCAAAAAATGGAAATCCTTGAATACGATTTGATTGGGAGTTAGTAAAAAATAAATGAGCTTCTAGTGGCTGTTGTTGTTTTAGCCAACTTTTACCGAGTATACGTAAACCAGTACCTCCATCAAAAACAAGGTGTTTGTTAGCTAACTGCATTTCTACACAAGCAGTATTGCCACCATAACGGCTTGTATTGCTGCCTGGAGTGGGGATTAAACCCCGTACACCCCAAAATTGCACTACGAATTTTTCCCGTTGGTTGGAGGCTTGAGTAGCTTGCTTCTGAGTTACGTATATCTGGGGTGACGACTGCTCAAAATTTGACATTTTTTTTGCTATTAGGTCTTACTGAGCAGATCATCGTAGTAGCGAATTTCCGAAACACAATTTTTTTCGTCCACAATCACAACAGTTGGAGAGTAACTTTTTAACTCTTCTATAGTAAACTGCCCGTAAGCCATTATAATCAAGCGATCGCCTATCATGCCTAGACGTGCTGCTGCACCATTTAGTTCAATCGCCCCAGAATTTTCTAGAGCGGGGATCGCATAAGTAATAAAGCGCTTACCGTTGGCATTGTTTACTACTTGTACCTGCTCATAAGGTAAAATACCAGCTTTCTCCATCAACATACGATCTATACTGATACTACCTACATAGTTGAGATTAGCTGCTGTAATAGTACAGTTGTGAATTTTTGCTAAAAGAAGTGTGCGCTGCATTGCGTGTAAGGGACTGGGGATTAGGAACTGGGAATTAAGGACTGGGAATTAGGGATTGGGGAGACAAGGGAGATAACACAGACAAGGGGGACAAGGACGAGAATAAACATCGATCCCAGATCCCCGCTCCCCGCTCCCCGATATCCTCTAACCTTTACTAGCTTGGATGCATTTTTCTACTAAAGGCATAACTTTATCAACATCATGCCAACCAAGAATTTCTGTCACTTTTTTTTCAAGATTTTTATATGTGCGGAAAAACTCTGCTATTTCCTCTAATCGATGTGGGGCTATGTCTTTGATTGATTTGACGTTGGTATAACGAGGATCTTTGTCAGGTACACAAAGGATTTTTTCGTCGCGATCGCCACCGTCTATCATTTCTAACATACCAATAGGTCGTGCGGCAATTACACACCCTGGAAAAGTAGGTTCGTCCATGATCACCATGCCATCAAGTGGGTCGCCATCATCAGCTAAAGTATTAGGAATAAAGCCATAGTCATATGGATACTGCACTGATGAGTAAAGTACCCTGTCTAAAGCAAAAGCCTGTAGCTCTTTGTCATACTCGTATTTATTTTTACTTCCACCTGTAATTTCAATCAGAACGTTGATTAGACCTGGTTTAGGTTGGGGGGGAATAAGGGATAAGTCCACAACAAAACTCCTGAGATAATAGTAATACACGGGTCAAGCCTTGGTTGGCTCCCCGTGTAGAATTTTAGAGCTAAGAGGGACATATCCCAATAGGGAAAAAGGATCAAATTTTCAAGGGGAACAGGGAACTCTTAACAGGGAACAACTTATATTTGTTTTCATGGTTCATTCTTCACAAGATCCTCAAATTAATTTTATATGGTTATAAATGTAATAAGTAAAAAATGTAACCTTCCTCTGAACAAGTGTAAATAAGGTTGATAAGAACAATTCTGTCTGAAAATTTTTCAAATCACAATAGTTATAAGAATTCACTCTTGTCTAGATGTGATTTATTTTAACTAAGGAACAATTAATATGTTTGATAAAATTTTGGTTGGTATAGACAATTCTGAAATTGGACAATACGTTTTTGATGAAGCTCTTGCTTTAGCACAAAAACTAAATGCTCGTTTGATCTTGCTCCACGTTCTCGATCCTTTCGATGAAAGTTACCCAAGTTCTATAGCTTTACAAACAGATAGTCTTTATCCAAGTTTTCACTCTGAAGCTGTAAATTACTATATGGATCAGTGGGAAACACTTAAGCAAGAAGGTATGGAATTTGTAAAACTTTTTTATAATCAGGCGATCGCCAAAGGTGTAACAACTGAATATACCCAAAATTTTGGTGAGCCAGGTAGAGTGATTTGTGAAGTAGCTCGAAATTGGGAAGCTGACTTAATCATAATTGGTCGTCGAGGTCGTCGAGGTCTCAGTGAATTTTTCCTTGGTAGTGTTAGCAATTATGTTCTGCATCATGCTTCTTGCTCTGTTTTGACTGTACAAGGATTAATTCATGCAATTGAACCAAATGAGCTAACTGCAAAAACTTAAGTAAGTAGCCATCATAAACTTGATATTCATTGATATTGATGTAAGTAAACTTTGAGATCATCCCAACAACTGGATGATAACAAGACTTAATTTGTTTCTTAAATTACCACTATGGACTCACTCATATCTATGCTTGCAGAAAGAGGAGAATCAATCTTTGAGTTTTTACGATGAGTTCAAGACTAATTTGAGATTAAGATATATCGGAGTGGACTGATGACTGATATGAACGTCGAGCAATCAGAAAATAAGAATAATAACGAAGAGCAAACACCAGCAGAAAGCAAAAACAGCAACACTGGAGTTTTAACTGAAGAAATTAAAGCAGAATTGCCTCAACCTGCCCAACAAATTTTTGCTGCTGCTTTCAAAGCTGCCCAAAGCGATGGTATAAGTGAAGAAGGCGCTCGTCAAGTTGCTTGGAACAGCGTGAAAAATCAATATGAAAAAGGCGCTGACGGTAAATGGCACGCGAAAGGTGAAGTTACTGCCCAACATTATAAAGCTGTCACTTCTGGTGGTAATTAATTTTTTGTTAACTCTCTATTAGATAGAAGGCGGTTTGTGATTGGTGCAAACCGCCGATTGAATTTTATAGTGTTTATTCAGAAAAATCCTGGAATTAATTATTAAACTGATAGAAGTTGCCCTAATGGGATTTATTGCCCATTATCAAAATGAGCGAACATAAAACAAGAATCTGTATACTGGGTGGAGGCTTTGGTGGTCTCTACACAGCTTTAAGGCTGAGTCAGTTACCCTGGGAGTCTTTAGCCAAACCGGAAATAGTTTTAGTAGATCAAAGCGATCGCTTTGTTTTTTCTCCTCTACTTTACGAACTGCTAACAGGAGAACTGCAAACTTGGGAAATTGCGCCTCCTTTTGCAGAACTATTAAAAGACACGGGTGTGCGTTTTTATCAAGCTGCTGTATCGGGAATTGACATAGAACAGCAAAAAGTCTATTTACAGGATGGGCCGGAAATTGGTTATGACCGCTTGGTGTTAGCGCTGGGTGGCGAAACGCCTTTAGATATCGTACCAGGTGCAACTTCTTATGCTTATCCTTTTCGTACAATTACTGACGCCTACCGCCTAGAAGAACGCTTGCGGGTCTTAGAAGAATCAGACGTTGATAAAATTCGAGTAGCAATTGTTGGTGCTGGTTACAGTGGTGTCGAGTTAGCGTGTAAACTAGCAGACAGACTTGGCTCAAGAGGACGCTTCCGGTTAATAGAACTTACTGACCAAATTTTGCGAACCTCGCCAGAGTTTAACCGGGAAACAGCTAGAAAAGCCCTAGAAGAACGGGGTATATTTATTGACTTAGAAACCAAAGTAGAAGCGATCGCTCAAGATACAATTTCCCTGGAATATAAAGGTCAAATAGACACTATACCTGTAGATTTAGTAATTTGGACAGTAGGAACGCGGGTCTCACCTGTAGTCCGAAATCTTGGTTTAAAGCAAAATCAGCGTGGGCAAATTACGACTACACCAACTCTCCAAGTCCCTGATCACCCAGAAATTTTCGCATTGGGAGATTTAGCAGAATCTCACGACGCGGAAGGACAACTAATTCCCGCTACAGCCCAAGCAGCTTTTCAACAAGCCGATTACACAGCCTGGAATATTTGGGCAAATCTGACTAATCGTCCTCAAATTCCATTCCGTTACCAATACTTAGGTGAAATGATGGCATTGGGAACAGATAACGCGACTTTGAGTGGATTAGGCATCAAATTAGAGGGTTCTTTGGCTTATCTAGCCCGTCGTCTAGCCTATCTGTATCGAATGCCAACTTTAGATCATAAACTCAAAGTTGGTTTTAACTGGCTCGCTCGTCCTATTATAGAGACATTATCAAAATCATAGATGGTGTAGAATGTATTGAGCGTAGACGTCCTAGCCTCTGTTTTCAAACTGTATAACACCTTTTCTAGATGAACGGGTAGTCGCAACAACGGGTACAATTCCTGAAAGCGCGCTACCATGGCTACATAAACTTAGTCTGTGTATGCGGGCTAAAAATTATAATTTGGGCTTTGCATTTGTAACTCTAGGCTGCAATCTGTGAGATAATCAGCTTGAAAACACGCCTATCGTTTTGTCGTAAGACATTGCGCTTCGCACCGAATACATTATTTCTCTAAAATCTAAAATCCAAAATAGTTATAGGTTGATGGAACGACCGAAAGTTATTTTTTTAGATGCAGTTGGCACTCTCTTCGGCGTCAAAGGCAGTGTGGGCGAAGTTTATAGTCAAATCGCACAGGAGTTTGGTGTCGAAGTTTCTACTGAAACTTTGAATAAAACATTTGCCCAAAGCTTGAAAGCTGCACCACCTCCTGTATTTGCAACTGCACAAGCGCAAGATATTCCTCAGTGGGAGTTTGAGTGGTGGCTTCGCATTGCTTCCGATACTTTTGAAAAAGCAGGTGTTCTAGAGAAATTTTCTGATTTTTCAGCTTTTTTTAGCGAAGTTTATATTCACTTTGGCACAGGTGAACCATGGTTTGTCTATGCTGATGTATTACCATCTTTGACAAATTGGCAAAAGATGGGGATTGAACTGGGAATAATATCTAACTTTGATTCTCGCATCTACTCTGTATTACAGGCTTTGGAACTCAGAGACTATTTCGGTTCCATTACCATTTCTACTCAAGCAGGTGCAGCCAAACCAGATCCCAAAATATTTACTATTGCTTTAGAAAAACATAACTGTCCACCAACAGCCGCATGGCACATTGGGGACAGTGTTGCAGAAGATTATCAAGCAGCAAAAGCAGCCGGATTAAGAGGTATTTGGATAAATCGTGAAAAGTAGAGGCGCAAAGTGCCTTTACTTTTGTTGGTTGGGTTGTACCAGATGTACTATGGCACGTCTGGTACATTAATTATTCCAAACAACAAACAACCATCAACTAACTACCAACCATTATTTGCCTTGCTTCATCTTCCAACAGATGAATAAGAGTTTGATCTCCTTTTTGTCTGGCTACTTGCAGGCGATGTTCTAAATTACTCCGGATATGGGTAAGATGAGTATTTGCTAATTCTTGCCCTGTTTTTTGTCTTGTTTTTCCAGTGGCGATCGCTTCCGGCTGTCTGCGTAGTTTCATTGCTTCTACGTCTAGGGGATCACCAACACAATAAGGTACTCCGCGATACTTCAACTCTGCTACTGGTTGAGGTGCGCTAATGTGTCTTGGATAATGACGTCTCCATTGCTGACCACGATACTTACCACTAATTTCCCCTGGAATCGTTTCTACAGTTAGGGGATGAGATTCATAATCTACGCCGCGATAGGTTAGTTTCATTTGCTTCGCCTCGCTTTTAATTGTTTTGCAGTTTGGAATTAAATAGAGGCGCGTTCCTTCAGGATATGTCCTTACTTCCGTCTCTTAAGCTGATTTCCCCCATTCGCTGTAAGTAATCAGTAATCAAAAGCGTCATTACGATCATTGGCTTGTAGTAGTGCTTCAGTACTACCACAAACGCAGTGCGGTATCACAGTCTTAAAGAGATGAACGATTTTCTTTCTGTATTTATTGTAACTTTTTTGAGGATAAGTCAAGAAACTCGCATAAAAAATTAATTATTATTTCTCTATAAAAAATCAGAAATTTTGTCACACATCTATTTTTATCTATGTACTGGGTAATCTGACTTTATGAGCATTTAGCTATCAGTATAGGTCTGCCGATTATGTCTCAAAAGCATCAAATTTGCCAGTGGTTTCCCGCTTTACATAAGCTAGTTTTATTCTGTTCTTCCGCTTTTTTGGTGTTGGTAGCACCAACAATGACTGAGCTACCAGGAAACAAACTGCTGGCGCAGAATGTTGTTTCTCAAAATTTGGAAGCAGCGAGTTATTTTCAACAAGGAGTGATGCGCTATCACCATAAAGACTTAGCAGGTGCAGAATATGCGTTTCGTCAAGCTTTGCAGCTAGATTCCAATATTGCTTCTGCACATAATTATTTAGGTAACATTTTGTTGCAGCAAAGTCGTTTTGATGCTGCTACACAAGAATATGCAGAGGCGATTAAACTCAATCCCAACTTGGGCGAAGCTTATTATAACTTGGGCTTGGCATTGCATAAACAAAAACAAACTCAAGCCGCGATTACTGCTTATCGTCAAGCTTTGATTATCAATCCGACGATGGCAAATGCTCAGTATAACTTGGGTTTAGCATTATATGAAAAAGGACAACCAGAAGAAGCGATCGCAGCCTATAAGCAAGCAATTAATTTAGATAGCTACAATGCTAATGCTTACTTTAACTTAGCGATCGCTCTCCAAGAACAAGGAAAATTATCTGAAGCGATCACAGCTTATCGCCAAACTCTCAAGCTCAATCCTGACAACGCTGTCGCTTACAATAATATGGGCAGTCTGTTGACCATTAAAGGTCAAATATCTGAGGCGATCGCCACTTATCAAACAGCTATTAAACGCCTTCCTAATAATGCTGAGGCTTACTATAACTTGGGAGTAGCTTTCTATAATCAAGGCGAGTTCAAAAAAGCTAGCAGTGCTTTTAAGCGTGCGCGTAAACAATATCGTCAACAGGGTAACACAGAGCAAGCTAACAAGATTGAGCAGTTAATGCAGCAAGTTGCACAGATGCAAGAACCGAAGCAACCGCAAGTTAGCCAAGTTTCCCAAGACGACTTGTCAAACCCAGACACTCCCATAAATACAGAAGCGAACCCAAGCGATATCCCGACTCCAGAGGAAATCAATCCCGAAGAAGTACCTTTTTCTTTAGAACCATCACCTGGGTTGAAGCAGTGATACTTAATAGTTAGTAGTTAATAGTTAGTGGTTAGTTATTAATTTTTAACCACTATCTACTATCCATTTTTAAATTGGTAAACGATTAATATCTTTATTGCAACCAATGACTACAATAGCTGAACCGCGTTCGAGACGTTGGGTTGGATAAGGATTAATTTGAAATTTGCCATCATGACTTACCGCCAACAAATTTAAGCCATAGCGATTACGCAGCTGTAATTCAGAGATAGTTTTTCCATGAAATTCATCAGGGACAATTAACTCTACAATACTGTGATCTGGATCGAGGTCAAATCGTTCTAATATTGATGGTTTAGTAAGCGATCGCGCCAGTGAACATCCTGCTTCAAATTCAGGAAATACAACATGATCTGCTCCCACTCGTAGCAGTAGTTTCTTGTGAACTTCGCTAGAAGCTTTTGCTACTACATGAGGTACACCTCCTTCTTTCATATTGAGGGTGGTGATGATACTTTCTTGAATATAATTTCCGATGGCGACGATCACCGTATCAAACTCAAAAACACCTGCTTCTTGTAGTGCTGCTGGTTCTGTTGAATCTAGTTGTAAAGCATGACCAACTATTTGGTCAGTTAAAGCATCAGATACTCGCTTTTCATCAATATCTGTTCCTAACACTTGATATCCCAATTTATGTAGTGTTGCACAGACAGCACGCCCAAATCTACCTAAGCCAACCACAGCAAATTGATGATTGTCTTTACGCAGACTACGAAAAAAACCTAATGATGACAAATGCACAATTGTTTCCTTTGTTAACGCTCCCTATCTTGAGGGAATTAAGTTTTCAAGAATTAATAGTCAATAAGTGTTTGTTGATTTTTATCATAAGTATCAACAACCAACAAACAACTATCAACTATCAACCAACTAGCAAGTTTTCTTCTGGATAATGAACTCTGGTTGGGCGCGGATCTCCTAGTATAGCTGACATTAGTAATAAAATACCCACCCTACCCACATACATTGTGACAATTAAAATCAGTTTAGCTGCTGTGGAAACAGTGCCTGTAATACCAGTTGAAAGTCCTACTGTAGCGAAGGCTGACACAACTTCAAATAAGATTTTAATAAACTCAATTTTTGGATCGCTCAGAGCTATTAAGATTGTTGAGATAATAACTGTACCAACAGAACCAATTAAGACTCCAACAGCTTTTAAAACTAAAGATACTGCGATCTTTCTTTCGTACAATAAAACTTCTTCTTTTCCTTGGAGAATTGTTTTCGTACAACTTGTAAGCACTCTCAAAGTTGTAGTTTTAATACCGCCTCCTGTACCACCTGGGCTTGCACCAATAAACATGAGTGCAATGGTAATAAATAAACCTGCTGTTGTCATTTTCCCTATATCAATAGTGTTAAATCCAGCAGTTCTGGGAGTCACAGATTGAAACCAAGCAACTAAAATTTTGTCGGTAAAACTGAGCTTGGCAAATGTTTGGGAATTTCGTAGCTCTACGAATAAAAAAGCAATTGTACCCATAATTAGAAGCACAATTGTTGTACTCAATGCAACTTTAAAATCAAGAGAAAATAATAGTTTCTCTTGTCTTTTGCGAATGCGATCGCGTATCCAAAAATAAATTTCTAAAATTACTTGATAGCCAATACTACCAAAAATAATTAACCCTGTAATTGTCAAGATAACTAAAGCGGAAGATTGATAACCAATTAAGCTATCAGAAAACAAACTAAACCCTGCATTATTCCAAGCATTCACACTATGAAAAATTGCTAGCCACAGTCCTTTTTGCCATCCATGCTCAGGAACAAAAGCTGGCAATAGTAAAAATATTCCGGTAATTTCAAAGATTAATGTCGTAGCAATGATTGACCGAATAATTTGAGTACTACCGCTCATTCCCGGACGATCTAAAGCTTGTTGAATAGCAATTTTTTGGCGCAGGTCAAATCTACGTCCAATTAACAAAATTAGAAAGGTCGTAGTCGTCATGTAACCCAATCCACCAATTTGTGCTAATAGCAAAATCCACAACTCGCCCCAAAAGGAAAAATAAGTACCAGGATCGACTACAGATAAACCTGTGACACACACTGCGGAAGTTGAGGTGAACAGGGCGACAATGGGGTCATTCCATGTACCGCTACTGGTAGAAAAAGGCATCATCAGCAGGATACTTCCGACTGCGATAACTGCCAAAAATCCCAAACAAATTGTCCGAGAAACAGTCATATTTAGCTAAAAAACAAACAGATTTAGGAATTGCGTGTAGGGTTGTAACTGCCTCACAACAAAAATCCCTACTTTAAATAAAAACACACATGGTAGCCTACTTTGTATGTGTGTTTTGATCCTGCTTTTCCATGAGCGCAACTCTTTACAAACAAATTCAGCAATTTTACGATGCATCTTCTGGTTTATGGGAAGAAATATGGGGCGAACATATGCACCATGGTTACTATGGTGCAGATGGTAGAGAGAAAAAAAACCGTCGTCAGGCACAAATTGATTTAATTGAAGAAATCCTCAATTGGGCAGATGTACAACAAGCTGCGAACATCTTGGATGTTGGTTGTGGAATTGGTGGTAGTTCCTTATACTTAGCAACCAAGTTCCATGCTCAAGCAACTGGTATTACTTTGAGTCCTGTACAAGCTGCTAGAGCGAAGGAAAGGGCTGATGAGGTTAATTTAGGTAGCCGGACGAATTTTCAAGTGGCAAATGCTCTAGAAATGCCCTTTGCTGACAATTCTTTTGACTTGGTATGGTCGCTAGAAAGTGGCGAACACATGCCCGACAAAACCAAGTTTATGCAAGAGTGTTATCGGGTACTCAAACCTGGTGGAAAATTAATCATGGTGACTTGGTGTCATCGTCCTACGGAGAATTCCCCACTGACGGATGATGAACAGCAGCATTTAACAAAAATTTATCAGGTATATTGTTTACCCTATGTGATTTCTTTGCCGGAGTATGAAGCGATCGCTCTGCAATTAGGCTTACAAAATATCCGTACTGCTGATTGGTCACAAGCAGTAGCACCTTTTTGGAATATGGTGATTGATTCAGCTTTCACTCCGAAAGCAATATTTGGGTTAGTGCGATCCGGTTGGAGTACGATTGTCGGCGCGTTGTCGTTGGGATTGATGCGTCACGGTTACGAGCGTGGGTTAATTAGATTTGGATTGTTATGTGGGGAGAAGGGATTGGGGAGACAAGCAACCACTAACTAACAACCACAAACAACCACTAACTACCAAAAAACAACAAATAACATGAATCAAATTTCACAATCAGCTTTTCAAAGCAGTTGGCTATATGCTTTTTGGAAATTTTCTCGCCCGCATACAATTATTGGTACAAGTTTAAGTGTATTGGGGTTATATTTAATTGCCTTTGCTCTGGCAAATAGCAGTTTTTCTCCATTACCTATTTTGCTAGCATGGTTTGCTTGTCTGTGTGGCAATGTTTATATTGTGGGTTTGAATCAACTCGAAGATGTGGCAATTGATCAGATTAATAAACCACATTTGCCGATTGCTGCCGGAGAATTTTCTCAACAAACAGGTCAAATAATTGTAGGAATTACTGGCATTTTGGCGTTGGTAATTGCTTGGTTAGGTGGACAATTTTTGTTTGGAATGGTGGCAATAAGTTTAGCTATTGGTACAGCCTATTCTTTACCACCAATCCGTTTGAAAAGGTTTCCTTTTTGGGCAGCTTTATGTATTTTTTCTGTGCGGGGAGCAATTGTTAATTTGGGATTGTTTTTACATTTTAATTGGGTGTTGAAACAAAATAGTTTGATGATAGTAATTCCAGTAATTCCAGCCGCAGTATGGGTATTAACTATATTTGTGTTGGTATTTACGTTTGCGATCGCTATCTTCAAGGACATCCCTGATATGGAAGGCGACTTGCAATATAATATCACTACTTTTACCATTCAACTTGGTAAGCAAGCAGTATTTAATCTTGCCCTTTGGGTACTAAGTGTATGTTATATAGGCATGATTTTAATTGGGTTGCTGCATCTAGCAGAAGTTAATTCTGTATTTTTAGTTATTACTCATTTAGTCGCGCTGGGTGTAATGTGGTGGCAAAGTTGGGGTGTAGATTTGCAAGATAAAAGTGCTATTGCGCGTTTTTATCAATTTATTTGGAAGCTGTTTTTTATCGAGTATCTAATTTTTACGATGGCTTGTCTTTTAGCCTAGTTTAGTTTTAAATGCGATCGCCAGCAGTACACTATCTTTTCTAGTACATTCATAACTTGCGGAAAAATTCATCTAAGTGTCAAAATAATGCGATCGCGCTTCCTTGTTGGAAATTATGGGAATACTAGAGTTATAGGCATTTATTCCAGAATCAAGTAAACTCTAGTTTTATGCTGGCATTTTTCAATCATTCTTTCTACACAAGTGGTTTTATTCCCCACGGACATTGTTATCTGTGGAAAACTGGACTAGTTTGGCTCCACATTATTTCTGATGGAACAATCGCTATTGCGTATTATTCTATTCCGTTCTCACTGCTTTACTTTATTTTCAAGCGCAAGGATGTTCCTTTTAACGGAGTCTTTTTATTGTTTGGTGCTTTTATCATTGCTTGTGGTACTGGACACTTAATGGATATTTGGACGCTTTGGCATCCTGATTATTGGATTGCAGGTAGTCTCAAGGCTGTCACTGCGATTATTTCAATTTATACAGCATTTGCATTAGTTTATCTTATTCCTCAAGCTTTGGCATTACCTAGTCCTGCTCAGTTAGAAGCTATCAATCGAACACTCAGCAGTGAAATTATAGAACGCAAGCGTATTGAACAAGAACTACGCCAGGCAGAGGAAATTGCTAAAAACTCCAGCCAAGCCAAGAGTGAATTTCTTGCTAATATGAGTCATGAGCTACGTACACCACTCAACGGGATCTTAGGCTACACCCAGATTCTTCAACGTACGGAACCATTAACTGAGAAAGGAAGCAAAGGAGTTGGAATCATTTATCAATGCGCTTCCCATCTGTTAACCCTGATTAATGATATCCTAGATCTCTCTAAAATCGAAGCCCGTAAGCTGGAATTGAATCCGATTGATTTTTACTTACCTGCGTTTATAGACAGTGTAATTGAAATTTCTCGCATCCGAGCAGAACAGAAGGTGATTGGGTTTCACATCCAACTTGATCCTGATTTACCAACGGGGATTCGTGCTGACGAAAAACGCTTGCGTCAAGTGCTGATTAACTTGCTTGGTAATGCGATTAAATTTACTCATCAAGGTAGCGTAACTTTCAAAGTAGAAGTCATTAGTCAAGAGGAAGAACAAAGGACAAACTACAAAATTCGCTTTGAGGTAAAAGATACAGGCGTAGGTATCAACTCTGAGCAAATCGAGAAAATCTTTTTGCCTTTTGAGCAAGCGGGAAATCAGAAACGACAAACTGAAGGTACAGGCTTGGGATTAGCTATCAGCCAAAAAATTGTGGGGTTAATGGGTAGTCAGATTCAGGTGCAAAGTGAGTTCGGCAAAGGTAGCACTTTCTGGTTTGAGGTGCAGTTAACAGAAGCCAGAGATTGGGCAAAGGTTGCCAGAATCAATGATCAGCGAACGATAATTGGTTATGAAGGGCAAAGACGTACCATCCTGATTGTAGATGACAGATGGGAAAACCGATCAGTAATTGTCAATTTACTGGAACCAGTTGGATTTACTGTTGTCGAAGCTAGTCACGGACAGGAAGGATGGAAACAAGCGATCGCTCACAAACCAGACTTGATGATTACCGATTTAGTCATGCCAACAATGGATGGATTTGAGTTCATCAAACGTTTGCGTCAGTCTTCAACTTTCCAAGAGATTCCTGTGATCGCTTCCTCTGCTAGTGTGTTTGCAGCAGATCAGTACAACAGTATTGATGCAGGCGCGGATGCTTTTCTGCCAAAGCCTGTAGAAGCCGACGCGCTGCTGGAAATGCTGCGACAATATTTGCAATTGGAATGGAGTTATGAAAGCAATACACAGAACATTAAAAAAACTAATGCAGTGAGTCTGGATGTTCCAGCTGATGTGATTCCTCCTAGCAACGATGTTTTACAAAAGTTACTTGAACTTTCACAAGACGGCGACATTCAAGGAATTTTAGAAATGGCTGCACAAGTTTCTGCATTTGATGATAATTTGACAGCTTTTACTCAGCAAATCATCCAGCTTGCTAGCAATTTTCAACTCAAACGTTTAGAAAGTTTTATTCAACAACACATTAATTAAGTTCGTCATTTGTCATACTCTACCTTGAAGCCGAAGAAGGCGCGTCTATGTGATTTGTGATTAGTAAAGGTTTGGTAAGTGTTGGCTTTTCGTAACTTGCGTGCTTAGTTTATTTCCACTCGCTTAGTGAATTAAAGGTAAATAATTAGAGGTAAATTTTATTATTCAATGCACTATGGTAACTACTTTAAATACTGGATTTATTTTGATTGTGGATGATAATCCCACAAATTTGTCTGTTTTGTGTGAAGCACTCAATAGTGAGGGATTTCGTTTCCGTGTTGCAGTCGATGGAGAAAGTGCGATCGCCCAAGTCGAACGTCATCAACCAGAGTTAATTTTACTGGATGTACAAATGCCTGGTATTGACGGATTTGAAACCTGTCGTCGCCTCAAAGCCAATCCTGTGACTCAAAACATTCCGGTGATTTTCACTACTGCTTTAAGTGATGTCGAAAGCAAAACAAAGGGATTTGCTTTGGGTGCTGTAGACTATATTCCCAAACCCTTTGCCCAGGAGGAAGTGATTGCTAGGGTGCGTGTGCATTTGCAGCTCAAACAATTGACCGAATCTTTAGAACAACAAGTCAGCGATCGCACTGTTGCTTTGCAAACAGCTCAAGTACAATTGGTGCAACAAGAAAAACTATCAACTTTAGGAGAGTTAATTGCTGGTGTTGCCCACGAAATGAATAATCCCATCAGTTTTATCGCTAACAATCTCCCGCCTTTAGAAGAATACATCGCCGGAGTTAGTGAAATTATCCAACTATATCAACAAGAGTATCCCAACCCGACAAGCAGAATCACCACTGCTATTAAAAGACTGGATTTGGAATTCGTTCTCGAAGATATGGTCAAAATCTTAGAATCACTCAAGGTAGGATCTCAACGTATTGAGAAAATTTCTACATCACTCCGTAGTTTCTGTCGTTCAGATAGCGATGTCAAAATGCCTGCGGATTTGCACGAAGGACTTGATAGTACGTTGATGATTTTACAACATCGCCTCAAGGATAATGGCGATCGCCCCCACATCGAAGTCAGCAAAACTTATGGTGCATTGCCAGAGGTAGATTGCTATGTTGGGCAGATGAATCAAGTATTTATGAACATTCTGGCAAATGCAATTGACGCCATTGATGAAGCGATCGCGCAAGATAAAATTAGCGATCCTATTCCTCAAATTCAAATTCTCACAGAGGTAGATTCTGAGCAATGGGTTGTGATTAGGATTGCTGACAATGGAATGGGTGTTCCAGAATCTGTCCAACAACGGTTGTTTGAGCCTTTATTTACTACAAAACCTGTTGGTAAAGGTACGGGACTTGGCTTATCGATAGCCTATCAAATAGTTGTAGACAAACACAATGGTGAATTAGCAGTTAATTCTCAACCAAGTAGAGGAACTGAGTTTATCATTAAAATTCCAATCATGAGTACCACAGTATAAACTAGTTTGCGAGGACTATATACCCAAACTAGGATAGGTAGAGCAAAAAAGATGGAATTATTTCAAACCAATAACTTCATAGCTGTATTTATAGTCTTAATCAGTCTGTCTACTTTAATTTATTTGGCTATCAGAACTATCATCACTGACAAACATTTCCAAACAGGAATCACACTTTATCAGCAAAAAGATTTTTCAGGTGCAGAAGCAGCTTTTCGTCAGGTAATCGCGATTAACTCTACTAACGATGTTGTGCATTTATTGTTAGGTGATGCACTTATGCAGCAAGGCAAGGTTGAAGCAGCAATTACTGAATTTCAAGATGTGATTGAACGCGCTCCGAAAAAAGTTGATGCTTATTTACGCCTAGCTCAAGCTTTGATGCAACAACAAAAACCCCAGCAAGCAGTTACAGTCTTGCAACAAGCCGAAGCTTTATTTCAAAAACAGCGCCTGGTTGATAAAGCTGAAAAAATTCAACAGTTGCTACAAAAAATTTATTCGGCACAAAATAATGCTTAATTTTTGAGGCGAAAACTAGCTAGAATCACAAGATTCAAAAAATTTACATAAAATAGCCAGCCTATTCAAATATTTTAGCATATCGAAAATGACTGATTTTAGCCAAATCCTGAAACGAAAGAAAATAAGTAACCGGACAAAAATACTTACAGATGAGTTCTCGGCTAGGTAAGCGTTTCAAGTCTAATTTTTTGTAATTAATTCCGTCTGACTACTTAGTTGGTTAATTGAGAAAATCTTGCATTATTATAACATTACTTAACATATTTAATAACTTTTATAAAGTTGAAAATCTTCTACAACAACAGGGGCGATCGCCATCTACACCAATCGCGATTATTCTCTGGGCAGGAACTAAAAAACAACAAATTTGGATAGGAACACTCGAAACCATTGTGGAGCAAACGTCTGAAATTTTACTTTCACCAGTGGTAATTGTAATTGGGGAAGTGGTGGGGTTACGCAGAAACTAACAACCTGAGAATATAGACTTAGACATTCCCAGAATGCACTACTCTCAAACACTATGGCAAGCAACCTCTCCTCCTCTGGCTCTATTGCCGTTCCCACAAATTCCCACTTACCTCTCAACGGTAAAACGATTCTGGTAACACGTTCAGTTGGACAGTCAAGTCAATTTGCAGAACTTTTAATAGCAGCAGGCGCTTATGTTGTGGAAATGCCTGCCTTGGAAATTGGCCCGCCTTCTAGTTGGGAAGTTTTAGATCAGGCGATCGCTCGCTTATCTGAGTTTGACTGGTTAATTCTGACTTCTAGCAACGGTGTAGGCTACTTCTGCGAACGACTCCTGGCCCAGGGTAAAGACATTCGCGCCTTGGCAGAAGTCAAAATTGCCGCAGTTGGTGAAAAAACTGCCCAAACCCTCAGACAACATTGTTTACAACCTGATTTCATCCCACCAGACTTTGTTGCTGACTCCTTAGTCGAACACTTTCCTGAAGATCTCACAGGTAAGAAAATTTTATTTCCCAGAGTCGAAAGCGGTGGACGAGAAATTTTGATTCGAGAACTAACCGCCAAAGGTGCAGAAGTGATTGAAGTTCCAGCATATCAATCTTGCTGTCCGAATAGTGTTCCTCCCTCAGCAGAACTAGCTTTACAGAGTGGTACTGTTGATGTGATCACCTTTGCCAGTTCCAAAACAGTGCAATTTTTCTATCAACTGGCAGAAAAAATCTTCTCTGGTCACTCATCACAAAGTCAATTATCTGTAGTAGCTGATTCTTTAGAAGGAGTTTGTATCGCTTCTATTGGCCCTCAGACATCAAACACTTGTCGTTCTCTGTTTGGACGCGTAGATGTCGAAGCCCAAGAATATACACTAGAAGGTTTAACACAAGCGCTAATTCAATGGGCAACCAATTCATAGTCAATAGTCCAGAGTCAATAGTCATAGTCAATAGTCCAGAGAATTTCAAATTAACCAATGACAAATGACAAATGACAAATGACCAAAAAAATCATTGGCTTAACAGGTGGTATTGCTACAGGCAAGACAACAGTTGCCAATTACTTGGCAGATGCTTATGATTTGCCAACTTTGGATGCGGATATTTATGCCCGACAAGCTGTTTGTGTTGGTTCACCTATTCTCGACGCGATCGCCATTCATTACGGTAATCAAATTTTACTACCAAATGGTGATCTCAATCGTCAAAAATTAGGTGAAATCATCTTTCATCATCCTGATGAACGCGCTTGGGTAGAGAATTTGATTCATCCTTACGTACGCGATCGCTTTTTAGCCGAAATTCAAGCATCTACCGCAAAAATACTAGTATTAGTTGTGCCTTTATTATTTGAAGCTGGAATGACTGATTTAGTCACAGAAATTTGGGTCGTGTGTTGTTCCCAGCAACAGCAATTAGCAAGATTAATGCAAAGAAACAATCTCACTTTCGAGCAAGCACAAGCGAGAATTCACAGTCAAATCCCAATCGCCGACAAAGCCGCGCGTGCTGATGTAGTCTTAGATAATTCCTCCACCCTAGAAGCGTTGTTGAAACAAGTTGACCGAGTCATTTAATGAATGGAACTGCGACACTTACGATACTTTGTAACATTAGCTGAGGAATTGCATTTTGGACGAGCGGCGGAACGCTTACATATCGCCCAACCTCCTCTAAGTCAACAAATTCGTCAGTTAGAAGTAGAGTTGGGCTTTCAATTGTTTCACCGCACCAAAAGAACTGTGCAGTTAACCACAGCTGGACAGGTGTTTTTAGGCGAAGTTCAACAAATTCTCAAGCAGCTAGAACAAGCGGTGCAATTGGGGAGACAAATCAGTCGTGGTTTAGGCGGACAAGTTGTAGTTGGCTTTGTCAGTTCTGCTGCGTATAATATTTTGCCAACTATTATGCGGACATTTCGTAGTTGCATCCCAGATGTCAATCTAGAATTGCATGAATTGACTACAGATCAACAATTACAATGGTTGCGAGATAACCGAATAGATGTTGGATTTGTGCGTCCACCAGTAGAAGAAGATACATTTTGCTGGGAAGTTATTTTTTACGAATCATTAGTGGTGGCGTTACCAGAAACTCATGCACTAGCTAATCAATCGAGTATATCGTTGTTTTCACTCCAAGGTGAACCCTTCATTTTGTTTCCTCGTCCCTTAGCCCCTGGAGTGTACGACTCAATAATTAGTTTTTGCCAGCAAGCCAATTTTAGTCCTACCGTTGCCCAAGAAGCAATTCAGATGCAAACAATTGTGAGTTTAGTTGCAGCAGAGATGGGTGTGGCGATCGTACCGGAGTCGCTGCAACATTTGCAAAGAACTGGGGTAATTTATAAACCAATGCAAGAACCAACACCCAAGATAGCGCTGGCGATGATTTGGCGACGCGACAATACATCTGCAACGGTGGAGAGGTTTTTGGAAGTAGTAAGACAAGTTGGTGTTGCTTGGAAAGAATGAGGCGAAAAAAAATTGGCCCAGAAGGACAGCTAGCTGTGTTGTACCTCCAAGCCTTAGTTTGACATCCTCCTTACCGCATTCCAAGTGTGGAGGGGGGAGCATCTCAATTTTTTCAATATACCGCGCTTGGGTTTTAACCCTTAGCCAATAGCACAAGTCGTCTTCAGACGACTCAAATAAATTTAATCACAGGCGGGTTTTTTGAACTTTTGTCCTTTTCTCAAAGCACCTAAAGCAAATAGTCCCAATGCTGTAGCCAAAGCAGGTTCAGGCACTTTTTTAGGTGTAGATTCAGGCGGAGTAGGTTGGTAATAAGTTGTCGGTGCTGGTGTCGGTGCTGGTGTCGGTGCTGGTGTCGGTGCTGGTGTCGGCGCTGGTGTCGGTGCTGGTGTCGGAGTAGGTGTCGGAGTAGGTGTCGGAGTAGGTGTCGGCGTTAAACTAGTTTCGCTTAACGATGTACCGTACTGGAAGCGGATGTTACCAATCTTGGTTATATCAAAGTCGGAAGTCAGCTCTGATAAAAGGAACGTGGCGGAACCTTTAACAAAAGTTCCATCTTTGACAGCTTTGTTTGCATCGTCAGAGTAATCACTGATAATGCCGTAATTGAATTGTTGTCCACCACCACCTTGGAAAATACCCAAACCAGCAGTACCAATACCATAATCTTGAGTGATACCAGGTAGTCCACTGGTATTGCTAGTGTTTGGTAACTTCCATTCATTTAGAGAGCCAAGAAGATCAACATTGTTTCCAACAGTAGAAGAGCCACTAACTAAAGTTGAAGCTGTAGCTGACAACAACGATAAGTTTAGGGGAGAGCCATCATAGTCCCAGAAGACTGCTGTCAAAACATCAGAAGGGTTTGATATACCCATAGAAGATGTATTAGACAGAGTTAGTGACAATATGCCATTTTCTAAAAAATCAAAGACAGCTGATGCTGCTAGAGGATCATTAGATTTGTCGTAAGTATTCGTTCCTGTTGCTGAAAAACTAATAGTACCCTTGCTAGCTGGTGCTGGTGTGGGTGCTGGTGTGGGTGATGGTGTGGGTGATGGTGTGGGTGCTGGTGTAGCTTGGTTTTGATTGTTGCCATTACCTTTACCATTACCGTTACCAGCATAAGCAGTACTGACTAGACCTGTTCCAATTACGGCAAATGTCACTAAACCTACAACTAAATGTCTAAGGGTTGACTTTGAATGTGTTGACATTATTCCTCTTTTTTTTGTTTTACAAAGGCGTTTGGGTAGCTCTTCTGTAACTCGTTTTTTATACCTATATAAATTTTCACAGAAGTATTTGGAATTTCTATGTTTTTTATCTAAAAATAAACCCAGAAAAATTGAAGATTTGTTTTATTTTCTGTTAATTTAAATCAGTGATTTTACTGGATATCTATAGATATAACTTTTTTGATTAACCAGAAAATAAATAAGGAAAGGCACTCACCTTTCCTGAATTACAAAGACGATAAGTAGAACGGCGTAAATAATTAAAGGTTTGTAGTAAGGACTAAAGTCCTTACTACGAAATAGATTACAATAATTTTACATTGCTTAACATAGATCGATTTATTCCAACCGACTTACTTATCAGAGTATTTATAATTAACTAATTTATTGCTCTACGTACCCAGCCATTAATAGTAAAACGACTATCGGCAAAAGCTTTTGATTTACAATTTACAGGGAGAACTTCATGCATACAACGGCTAAGAAAGAAAACTATACTGTTGTTACGTGGTTCTATTTTTGTAAATGACTCTGCATTTACATATAAATTATTTTCTATTTTGCTGTTATATAGCAACAATTCTCCGCCGGAAAATGCTTTTGGCTCTTGATTAGATAAAATAGGGGTGAACAACTGTCCACCCCTATATAAGATTTTTATCACTGAATTAATTGTTTTTAAGTATTTACCGAGAGGAAGTGGCGTATTGAACCAGTTGACCGAGACGCTGACGTAAAGTTTCTAATCCCAAGCGCTTACTTGCAGAAATAAACACCGCTAGGGGAAATTCTTCCCGTGCTTGAGCTAAAGTCTCACTACTAACTTGGTCAATTTTGTTAAAAACGACCAGTGCTGGACCAGGTGTGACTGGCATTTGAGCCAAAATTTCTCTGACCGAACGAATATGACTTAACCAAGCTGGATGAGATAAGTCTACTAAATGTAGCAAAGCATCAGCTTCTGTGACTTCTTCCAAAGTAGCGCGGAAAGCATCCATTAACGATCCTGGTAATTCATGGATAAAACCTACCGTGTCTGTAACCAAAATTTCTTGGGGTTCACTAGTTGCTGCGTGAGGAACAACTAAGCGGCGTGTAGTAGGGTCAAGGGTAGCAAATAGCTGGTCGGCGGTGTAAACTTCGGCATTTGTTAAAGCATTCAATAAGGTGGATTTACCTGCGTTTGTATAACCAACCAAAGCTACGGAAGGAATTTCTCGATTTTGTCGTCGTTGTCGCAACCGCTCTCGATGGGCCTGTAGCTGGTTAACTTCTTGTTGTAAACGAGAAATACGCCGACTAATAGCACGGCGTTCGGTTTCTAATTTAGTTTCACCAGGACCACGAGTACCAATACCACCACCAAGTCGAGACATGGCTTGTCCTCTCCCAGTTAGTCTTGGCAGCATATATTCTAACTGCGCCAATTCTACTTGTAATTTACCAGCACGAGATTGGGCGCGTTGGGCAAAAATATCCAAAATTACTTCCGTACGGTCAACGACTCGCAAACCAATTTGAGTCTCTAGGTTACGGACTTGGGAAGGTGAAAGATCGCGATCAAAAACTACAAGATTAGCTCCCAAAGTTTGGGCTGTGAGGGCTATTTCTTGTACTTTACCTTCACCAACTACCGTTTGGGGATGAATACGCGATCGCTTCTGCCATAAAGTCTGTAATACTTCTCCACCAGCAGTATCTACCAGCCGCCCCAATTCTGCCACAATATCTTGGAATTGTTGGGATGACAGATCATCGGTCAGAACTCCAACTATCACCACGTGATCGTGTTCAGTGTCTACCTCTTGGGCGACAAATTCCCGCCGGAAACCCTCTTCTAGTTCTTCAACTAAATCAACCAAGTCCTGTTTGGTCAGAGCATCCAGACTCATTGGTGGCGATACATTCCAACTTGGGGATGGAACATTACCATTTTCTGGCTTTAAAGAGGGACTGGTAATCAGGGTGCGGGACTCTTGTGATGTCAGATGCGCTAAATATGCTTCTTTAACGTAGCCTGTAGCTCCACCACCCCGTTTTTGAAATCCTGTACCTGTAATATTTATTACCGCTAATGCATCAAGGCGTTGTAGTGCCATAGATGTCAGTGCCGCTTCATTAGGCGGTTCTGACTTCAAATGTGTGGCGATACAACGGATACCGCTAAGTCGTTCCGCACCGTAACGGGGCAATTCCAACGGTGGAATTTGCGTTTGACGCGGAGTACCAACCCCAACGCGGATCACTTGTCCACGACGATTGAGATAGGTACATACAGGTTGATTGATTTCTGTACTAATAGCAGCCAAACGCTGGGCAAACTCCGGTGTAGTGATGCGATCGCCCGGAATACGTTGGTGATACAGCCGCTGTAGTTGCTTTAGCTGGCTGGATTTTAAACCTTGAAGATTACCGAAAATAGTCTCGATAAGCGTCTTTGACCAGTGAACTGGTCCTCCGAATCCTACTCTTTCTATTTTACAACACTGTTTTTGTGTCAAAACTCTTACTAATTGTGATGTTACCGGATGCGGAATGCGGTTTTCCAACCTAACAGAGCAGCAAATGCGATCGCTCCACTGACAACGTTAAAATAAACCCATAAATACCTGATGCCCAAGCCATGTCCCTCGCCAAAGAATTAGACTCTCCCCAAGGTATCCCAGAAGATGTTATCCTTCCCCCAAGTGATTTATACAGCGATGAGCCTCCTTTGGAAACTGAACTGCATCTGCGGCAAATAATCCTACTTTTCAAATGTCTGGAATGGTTGTGGCGAGACAGAACTGATTTCTATGCTGCTGGCAATCTTACTATTTACTATAGCTTCAGTAAAAGTAAATCAGAAGACTTCCGGGGGCCAGATTTTTTTGTTGTGCTAGACACGGAACGCAAAGCTCGTAAAAGTTGGGTAGTTTGGGAAGAAGATGGCAAATATCCAAATGTAATTCTGGAAATTCTCTCTGAATCCACAGCTAATATTGATAAAGAATTCAAGAAAAAACTTTACCAAAATACCTTCCGCACACCCGATTATTTTTGGTTCGATCCATACACACTAGAATTCGCTGGTTTTCATTTAGTAGACGGCAATTATCAACCCCTAGAAGCAAACAATCAAGGGTATTTATGGAGTCAGCAGCTAGGTTTATATCTAGGTATTTATCAGGGCTTATTACGTTTTTTTACCCCTGAAGGACATTTAATTCCAACACCTGAAGAAGAAGCTGAGTCTGAACGTCAACAGAAAGAATTAGCACTAAGTAGAGCAGAAAGATTGGCTGCTAAATTGCGAGAGTTAAATATCGATCCAGATACAATTTAAATGCGAAACCCAACCTAAACTTATCTTTAACATTTTATCGAGCAATGGTAAGTACACGCACTCCCTCAGCACAAATGGTTGTATTAAAAAACATTAGCTGGCAGACTTTTGAAACCATAATAGCTGATATGGGAGAGGATAGAACCTCTAGACTGACTTACGACCAAGGAATACTGGAAATAATGACCCCACTCTTACCCCATGAGTATTGGAACAGACTAATTGAACGTCTGATTTTTGTGCTTGGGGAAGAGTTGAATTTAGAAATTTTTCCTGCTGGTTCCACTACCCTGAAACGTAAAGATTTGCTGCGGGGTGCAGAACCCGATAGTAGTTACTATATCCAGAACGAAGCACGAGTGAGGAACAAATCAGAAATTGACTTGAATAGCGATCCACCTCCAGATTTAGTAGTGGAAATTGATTTAACTAGTTCGTCTTTGGATAAATTGCAAATTTATGCTTCTTTGGGTGTATCAGAACTTTGGCGTTATGAAGAAGGTGTGCTGAGAATTTATCAATTGCAACAAGGGCAATATGTGGAGTGTAGTGATTCGTCTACTTTTGCTAAGTTGCCTTTAATTGAAATTGCACGATTTTTGGAGGAAAGTCAAAGAATTGGGGTGATGGGGATGACGAAAAATTTTCGGAATTGGGTGAAAAAACAAATTTAATTTATCGGTTTATGATTGGGGATTGGAGAGTTTGAGAAAGTCAAAACTAGTTGTAATACATTGTGTGTTCAAGTATCAACGTTACGCACGTTATAATTTATTAAATATGAGGTTTTCGGTGAAAACATTAGCAACTATAAATCAAAGTTGGCTATCATCCTAACGATAATATAAATTAGCTATTTTATACCAGCGACTATCTGAACTATTGAAGATTTGAAGTAGTGTATAAAACACAAGATTATGGTGTCAGGACTTACGCAACTGGCACAAAGGTCTTGATGCGACTGCGCCGCAAAATAGAT